>NZ_VWWM01000041.1:0-79454 GCF_011752945.1 Paraburkholderia sp. Cy-641 | reverse complement strand
CAAGCGCCCACACTTATCGGCTGTTGGTTTTTAAAGATCAGTCCACAAACTCACAGCACCCAAACCACCCGGCACCGCTTCGTTTGCGTCGCTGCGTCTGCAGCAGAGAAACGAGATTATGGAGACTGTTTCCCACTCCGTCAACTCCCATTTTCGCTTTCACTTAAAAAATGTTGGCGCTTACTTCCAGCGACTCACTTCCGCGTCGCGCTCACCACAGCCTCGATCGGAACGGCATCAGCCATTGCGGCATAGCCTGCATCGCTCGGATGAATGTGATCGCCACTATCGAAAGCGCGCTGCAACCGCTCCGGCTGCGCCCGGTCGCGCAACACCGCGTCGAAATCCACGACGCCGTCAAAAGCATGGCCGCTCCTAATCCACTGGTTGACGGCGAGCCGGATATTTTCCCGCTCCGGCGGCAACGAAGCCGGCGTCAGCGTCGCGCCGAACACCTTGACGCCATCGCGCCGCGCGGCCGCGATCACTCGCTGATAGCCGGCGATCAGGTCGGCGGCCGTCACCGACGTATGCGGGAAATCGCAGTCGAGCCCGCCATGCGGCGGCATCGCCGCAAAATTGATGTCGTTGATACCGATCAGCAAGATCGCCACCTTGACGCCCGGCCAGCGCAAAACGTCGCGATCGAAGCGGCTCAGGAGCGCGTCGCCGTAGCAGGGTGAATCACTCAGCAGCCGATTGCCGCTAATACCGAGATTCACGATCGCGGTCGACTGCACGCCACTGCCTGCCAGCCGGTGAGCCAGCGCATCCGGCCAGCGGCGGTTCTGGTTCAGGCTCGAGCGCATGCCGTCGGTAATCGAATCGCCGATCGCGGCGATGGCAGCCGACTGCGCCGCGGCCTCCACCGACAACCCCGTCACCCACACGTATTGCGTGAACCGGCCACGAAACGCCGCGGCGGCAGGATCAGCCGCGTGATTGCCGGGCGCCGACACATAATTCACCTGGTTCGACACGCGGTGCCAGGCGACAATCCGCTGCTCCGGCCCCATGAGCGCACTGATCGCATACGGTGCGCCTTCAGCGATATCGAGCGCGATCGGATCACTATCCAGCTCCCCACCCGGCGGAATGCTCAACGCCCCCTTACCACCGAAAGTCACGCGAACCCCATCGCCGACAGCTGCTGCGCCACCCGCCGAGCGCGCAATGCGCAACTCATCGATGACGAGCGGCGTCTTGCCATACGCATTGCTCAGGTGAATGCGGGCACTTTTCCCCGACAGCGTCGGATAAACGATCTGGCGAACCGTGCGCCCGGCCACTTCCGGGGCGCGATAAAGCGAGGGCAATTCGGCCCGTTGCGGAATGGGCTGCAGCGCGGTTGCCCATGCGGCGACCCAGTGTCCGGAGGTGTCGGCGGCAAAAGCGTTCGAGGAAACGGCAAAGGAGGCGAATTGGGCAAGCAGCGCCGCGCCGCAGGCGGCCGCCAAGGTGCGAATGGTCATTCGGAGGATCGGTTCGGGGCGAAACGCGCATTGTGCCCGATCGCCGCGGCAATCGCGGACAACGCTACCCAACGACGTACACCGCCCGCGCGCACGCCGCCGCCACCGCAGTTCAAGCCGTCTGCTCTCCCACGAGCTTCAGCGCGAGCGCTTCCGCAACCTCGATCCCGTCGATCGCTGCCGAATAAATCCCGCCGGCATACCCGGCACCCTCGCCCGCCGGATACAGCCCTTCGACGTTCACGCTCTGATAATCGTCGCCGCGACGCACCCGGACCGGCGACGACGTTCTCGTCTCGACGCCCGTCAGCACCGCATCATGCATCGCAAAACCGGCGATTTTCTTCTCCATCTGCGGCAGCGCTTCGCGGATCGCCTCGATCACGTAATCGGGCAGCGCGGTGCTGAGATCGGTCGGATGCACGCCAGGCTTGTACGACGGCACCACCGAGCCGAGCGACGTGGACGGCCGCCCCGCGATGAAATCGCCGACCAGTTGGCCCGGCGCCATATAGTTGCCGCCGCCGAGCTCGAACGCCCGCTCTTCCCACTTGCGCTGGAAAGCGATGCCGGCGAGCGGTCCGCCGGGGTAATCGTCAGGCGTAATGCCGACCACGATGCCGGCGTTCGCATTACGCTCGGCGCGCGAGTACTGGCTCATGCCGTTCGTGACGACGCGCCCCGGCTCGGAAGTCGCCGCGACCACCGTACCGCCCGGGCACATGCAGAAACTGTAGACCGCGCGCCCGTTGCTGCAGTGGTGCACCACCTTATAGTCGGCTGCGCCCAGTTGTTTGTGACCGGCAAATTTGCCAAAACGGCTGCGGTCGATCACACCTTGCGGATGCTCGATGCGAAAACCGAGCGAAAACGGCTTCGCTTCGACATAAACGCCGCGATCGTGCAGCATCTGAAACGTATCGCGCGCACTATGGCCGACCGCGAGCACGACGTGATCGCAGCGCAGCGTCTCGCCCGTGGAAAGCTTCAGCCCGCGCACCTTGCCGTCGTCGATGTCGAGGTCCTCGACACGGGTTTCGAAGCGCACCTCGCCGCCCAGCTCGTGGATCGTCGCGCGCATCTTCTCGACCATGCTGACGAGCCGGAACGTGCCGATATGGGGCCGGCTCAGGTAAAGAATGTCTTCCGGCGCGCCGGCCCGCACGAATTCGTCGAGCACCTTGCGGCCGTAGTGTTTCGGGTCCTTGATCTGGCTGTACAGCTTGCCGTCCGAGAACGTGCCCGCGCCGCCCTCGCCGAACTGCACGTTCGACTCCGGATTGAGCACCGACTTGCGCCACAGGCCGAACGTATCTTTAGTGCGCTCTCGCACGGCCTTGCCGCGCTCCAGGATGATCGGCCGGAAGCCCATCTGCGCGAGGATCAGCCCCGCGAACAGCCCGCACGGCCCCATGCCGATCACGACCGGGCGCGGCGCATTCGACTGCGCGGGCGCCTTTGCGACGAACTTGTAGCTCATGTCGGGCGTCACGCCGCAGTGCGGCACGTCGGCGAGCCGCCTCAGCACGGCCGCCTCATCCGTTACTTCGACATCGACGATGTAGGTGAGCTTGATGTCGGCGCGTTTGCGCGCGTCGTGCGCACGGCGAAACACCGTGTATCGGATGAGCCCGTCCCTGGCCACGCCGAGTTCCGCGAGGCGCGCGCGGACGGCCGCTTCGAGGTCGCTTTCGGGATGATCGAGCGGGAGTTTGATTTCGCTTAGACGTAACATGGGTACCGGAGATGCAAGTGGGCCGCAAATCGCGGCCAATTCTCGATTTTACCGGGGTAAGTGCCGCAACGGGGCCTCAGCCGGTCATGAACCGCCCGTGCCTCAGGACTGCGGCATACCCGCAATGGATTCGTAACACGCCCCGGTAGCCCCTATCAGTCGACACATTTATCCTCAAAAAATTTATTAACCGACCGGTCGGTTGATTTATACTACGCCGACACAGATCACTTCCGCAGAGAGCGTCCCATGTACACGCAATCCCTGGATATTCCCGGCAATGTCGCCCCGCTCGATGCGGACGCGAACTCTCCCGAGCAGGCGCGCTTCGACGCGGTCATGAACGCCGACGGCAAGATCGAGCCGCAGGACTGGATGCCCGAGGCGTACCGCAAAACGCTGGTCCGGCAAATCTCGCAGCACGCGCATTCGGAAATCGTCGGCATGCTGCCCGAGGGCAACTGGATCACCCGCGCGCCGAGCCTCAAGCGCAAGGCGATCCTGATCGCCAAGGTGCAGGACGAAGCGGGCCACGGACTGTATCTATATAGCGCCGCAGAAACGCTCGGCGTGTCGCGCGATCAACTGATCGCCGCGCTGCACGCGGGCAAGGCCAAGTATTCGAGCATCTTCAACTACCCGACGCCCACCTGGGCCGACGTCGGCGTGATCGGCTGGCTCGTCGACGGCGCCGCGATCATGAACCAGATCCCGCTGTGCCGCTGCACGTACGGCCCGTACGCCCGCGCAATGATCCGCATCTGCAAGGAAGAGTCGTTCCATCAGCGCCAGGGCTTCGACTCGCTGCTCGCGATGATGGCCGGCACCGAAGCCCAGCGCGAACTGGTGCAGCAGGCCGTGAACCGCTGGTGGTGGCCGGTGCTGATGATGTTCGGCCCGAGCGACAAGGATTCGGTCCACAGCAACCAGTCGGCGAAATGGGGCATCAAGCGCATCACCAACGACGACCTGCGCCAGAAATTCGTCGACGCAACCGTCGAGCAGGCCAGGGTGCTCGGCGTCACGCTGCCCGACCCGGACCTGAAATGGAACGAGGCGCGCGGCCACTACGACTACGGCGACATCGACTGGGAAGAGTTCTGGCGCGTCGTGAACGGCGACGGCCCGTGCAACCGCGAGCGCCTCGCGACCCGCGTCAAAGCCCACGAAGACGGCGCCTGGGTGCGCGAAGCCGCGCTCGCCCACGCCGAAAAGAAGCGCCAGCGCGCGCAGCAGCACGCCGCCTGAACCGCACGGCGCGCGATTAGCGAAAGTCAGGAATCAGGAGATCAGCAATGAACAAGGAATGGCCGATTTGGGAAGTGTTCGTGCGCAGCAAGCAGGGCCTCGACCACAAGCACTGCGGCAGTCTGCACGCCGCCGACGCGCCGATGGCGCTGCGCATGGCGCGCGACGTCTACACGCGCCGCCAGGAAGGCGTGAGCATCTGGGTGGTGCCGTCTTCGGCGATCACGGCGTCCGCGCCGGACGAGAAGGCCGAGCTGTTCGAACCGGCGGCCGACAAGATCTACCGTCACCCGACGTTCTACACGCTCCCCGACGAAGTCAACCACATGTAAGCGCGGCCATGCCTATCACGCCCCAACACCTCCAGTACGTGCTGCGTCTCGCGGATACCGCGCTGATCCTCGGTCAGCGCAACACCGAGTGGAGCGGCCACGGCCCGATCCTCGAAGAGGACATCGCGCTGTCGAACATGAGCCTCGACCTGATCGGCCAGGCGCGTCTGCTGTACACGCATGCGGCCGCGCTCGAACAGCAGCTCACCGGCAAGCAGCGTACCGAGGACGACTACGCGTACTTCCGCACCGAACGCGAGTTCGCCAACTACACGCTCGTCGAGCTGCCGCACTACGGCCCGCTCGCCGGCACCGCGCAAACCGAAAAGGATTACGCGGTCACGATCGTGCGCAATTTCCTGTACTCGACGCTGATGGCGCATCTGTGGAGCGCGCTGGCGAACTCCACGGACGAGCAACTGGCGGCGATCGCCGCGAAGTCGATCAAGGAAACGACGTACCACGTGCATCACGCCGGCGAGTGGCTGATCCGCTTCGGCGACGGCACCGACGAATCGCATCGCCGCGCGCAAGCCGCGCTCGACTATCTGATGCCGTACACGCGCGAGTTTTTCAGCGCGGATGCGGTGGAAGACGTGATCGCCGCGGCCGGCATCGGCCCGCGCACGTCGGAACTGGAAACCGCCTGGCTCGAAGACGTGCGCGCCACACTCGACGAAGCGACCTTGACGCTGCCCGAAGCGGTCAGGCACGTGAGCACCGGCAAGCACGGCGAGCATTCGGAGCATATGGGCTTCGTGCTCGCCGAAATGCAGAGCCTCGCGCGCCAGCATCCGGGCGCAACCTGGTAAAGCGCGCGATGACGACCTCGACCGCTCCGCTCGCAGCCAATACCGCTGCTCATACCGCCACCGACCCGGCGCGCGCGCGCGCGTGGGCCGTGCTCGAAGCGGTGCCGGACCCGGAGATTCCGGTGGTGTCGATCCGCGAGCTCGGCATCCTGCGCGACGTGCGGCGCGCCGCCGACGGCATGCTCGAAGTCGTGATTACGCCAACCTACTCGGGCTGCCCGGCGATGTCGCAGATCGCCGAAGACGTCGGTCATGCGCTCGACGCCGCGCAACTCGCGCCCTACCGCGTCGCCACCGTGCTCGCGCCGGCCTGGACCACCGACTGGATCACCGCCGACGCCCGCGAAAAACTGCGCGCCTACGGTATCGCGCCGCCGACGGGCAACTGCGGTTCCGCCGCCAGGACCCAAGCCGCGCCGCGGGAAAAAGTGCTGCGCTTCGTGCCGCGCTCGCTGTCGGCGCCGGCCTGCCCACGCTGCGGCTCCGCGCACACCGAGCGGCTCGCGCAATTCGGCTCGACCTCCTGCAAAGCCCTGTACCGCTGCCTCGACTGCCGCGAACCCTTCGACTACTTCAAACCGTACTGATATGGCCACCCCGCAATTTCATCCGCTGCGTATCCGCGAAGTGCGCCCCGAAACCGCCGACGCGGTCTCGGTCGCGTTCGAAGTCCCGGTCGAACTGCGCGACCACTATCGCTTCACGCAGGGCCAGTTCGTCACGCTGAAGACGCATATCGACGGCGAGGAAACGCGCCGCTCGTATTCGATCTGTGTGGGCGTCACCGACTACGATCGCGACGGCGAGTTGCGCATCGGCATCAAGCGCGTGCGCGGCGGGCGTTTCTCGAACTTCGCGTTCGACACGCTGCAGCCCGGCCACACGATCGACGTGATGACGCCGGATGGCCGCTTCTTCACGCACCTGAACGCCGAGCAGGGTAAGCAGTACCTCGCGTTTTCGGGCGGCTCGGGCATCACGCCGGTGCTCGCGATCATCAAGACGACGCTCGAAATCGAGCCGCGCAGCACCTTCACGCTCGTGTACGGCAACCGCAGCGTCGACCAGATCATGTTCGCCGAGGAACTCGAAGACCTGAAGAACCGCTTCATGAACCGCTTCGTGCTGTACCACGTGCTGTCGGACGATCTGCAGGACGTCGAGCTGTTCAACGGCGTGCTCGATCAGCAGAAGTGCGCGGCCTTCATGGAACAGCTGCTGCCGGCCGAGGCAATCGACGAAGCGTTCATCTGCGGCCCCGCGCCGATGATGGACGCCGCCGAAGCCGCGCTGAAAGCCGCCGGCGTGCCGCCCGCGAAAGTGCACGTCGAGCGCTTCGGCACGCCGCTGCCGCAAGCGGGCGTGCCGCCCGTCGAAATCACCGAAGACACGCCCGCTGCCGATCTCGAAATCGTGCTCGACGGCAAACGGCGCAAGCTGCGCCTGCCCTATCAGGGCGTGAGCGTGCTCGACGTCGGCCTGCGCGCCGGCCTCGCGCTGCCGTATGCGTGCAAGGGCGGCGTCTGCTGCACCTGCCGCGCGAAGGTGCTCGAAGGCGAAGTGAAGATGGAAAAGAACTACACGCTCGAAGAACACGAAATCCGCGACGGTTTCGTGCTGACCTGCCAGTGCCATCCGGTCAGCGAGCGCGTGGTGGTGAGCTACGACGAGCGTTAAGCCAAAGGCAATCCGCGCTCTATCATGGTCGGACACGACTCGGCAGCATTGCGCTTTTGACGCGGCGCTACGTCTGCCCGACGGCCGGCGCGCTTTCGGCCATTTCGCGATCCGCTTACACTAGGGGCCGCTCATCGACCGGAACGTCGGTTTCCGGTCGATGAGCGGCCTCTTTTTGTCACCGCCGCAAGCGCCACAGCAAGCCTTTGTCCATGAGCACGATTCACCTCACCAACGGCGACGTCGCCGCCGAATCCCTCCGTTCCGCGCTGGCCCAGGCCGGCCGCGACGACCGCGTACAGGCGTTGCGGGACGATCTGGCCGTCGGCCCGCTGCGCGGCATCGACGACGGTCCGGACATGCGCGCCGATTTCTGGGAGCGCGTGAGCGCGGACACAAAGCGCAATTTCCTGCAGGAATTCCGCGATCAGGCCGCGGCGCTGAACAGCATCGCGAACGGAACCGCGAATCTGGTCGTGTGGCACGGCGAAAGCTCGTCCGATCAGCTGATGCTGCGCCGGGTCTGCTACTACCTGCGCAATAGTCCGCAGCGTCTGAACGAGGTGCGGCTGTCGATTGCCGATCTCACCGATCCGCTCGCGTGGGCGCATACCCGCAAGGACCGCGCGACGTCGGTCGGCATGTTCGCCCCGGACGTGTTGCAGTCGCGCCTGCCCGACGCCGCGCCGATTTCCGTGCTACGTATCAGCCGGCTTGCGCTCGAATGGCAGGAAGTCAAGCACGCGAACGGCGAAACCCGGCGCTGGCGCGACAACACGTTCACGAGCAGCAGCTTCGCCGAACTCGACGCGCTGATCCTCGATCACGCCGCCGAAGCATGGCAGCCCGCCGCGCGCATCGCCGCCGGGGTGATGAGCGCCGAACTCTGGTTCCTCGTCAGCGACAGCATCGTGCTGTGGCGCCTGCGCGAACTGGCGGCCAGACGGCGTATCCGCCTGCGCGGCGACACGAACGCCTGGCGCTCGCTCGAACTGTGCGCCACGTTCGCCCTCCGCTCAAACCCGTAAAACAAACGACTATGGCCCGCACCCGAGCCCCCGACCACGAAACCCAACGCGAGCAGATTCTCGAACTGGCCGCGGAAAAATTCGCGCAGACCAGCTATCCGAGCACGTCGATGGCCGATCTGGCCGCGGCGAGCGGCACCTCGAAAGCGCGCCTCTATCACTACTACGCGAGCAAGGAAGCGATCCTGTTCGATCTGCTCGACCGCTACACGAAGCGGCTGATGCTGATCATCACCGAGGTGGAAGGCGCAAGCCAGCGGCGCGGACTCAGCGAGCGCGAGACCTTCGCCGAGCTGATCCGCGCGTTCCTCTCCGAGTATGAAACGTCGCACAGCCGGCACGTCGCGCTGCTGAACGACGTGAAGTATCTGGTCGACGCGCAACGCGAGATCATCCTGAACCGTCAGCGCGACGTAGTCTCGGCCTTCGCGCGCCAGCTCGCGCGCGCTTACCCCGAGCGCGCGACGCGCGACAACCAGACCGCGCTGACGATGATGGTGTTCGGCATGATCAACTGGACGTTCACGTGGTTGAAGCCGGACGGCAAGATGGGCTACCGCGAGTTCGCCGAGCAGGTGGTGGACGTGCTCGAGCACGGTTTCGGCCCGGCGCCGGCGCACTGAGACGGCGGCTCCGCGCAAGGAGCCGGTGCGCCGGCCCACGGCGGAATGCCGGCTCGCGCACCACACGAAATGACGCAAAGCAGCAATATCCAGAACGGTTGACCGCTTAAGACATGTCTGAATTATATGCGTGAGGCATCCTTCCACGAACGCCCGTTCATTTTATTTTTTACATACAAATCAAATAATTAAAAATAGAGCCAGAGTATTTTAGATTATCCCCTCGGGTTTTTATACGGGTTTTCCCTAGTGAGTGAGCCTGGTTTCCGCTAGAATCGATTTTGCGGTGCACCACGCCGCCCGATCAAAAGGAGAACCCGACCATGAACACGCTGACACCCCGCATCGCCGAGCCGATCGTCGCAAACGATCGTCCGTCGCTGTCTGCTGGACGCGAGCCCGCTCTGGTCCGTGAGCTCACCGCGATCGACCGCGAACGGCTGCTGGCCCACTTCCTTGCGCTCGAAGAAGACGATCGTCTGCTGCGCTTCGGCCAGGTCGTACCGAATCACGTCATCGAAAACTACGTGCGCGCGATCGACTTCACGCGCGACACCGTGTTCGGCGTATTCAACAGCAAGCTCGAACTCACCGGCGTCGGCCACCTGGCCTATCTGCCGGCCGAAGGAGACAAGCGCACCGCCGAATTCGGCGTGTCGGTACTGGAAAGCGCGCGTGGCCAAGGTATCGGCACGAAGCTGTTCGAGCGCGCCGCGATCCGCAGCCGCAACACGCGCGTCACGATGCTGTATATCCACTGCCTGTCACGCAATTCGACGATGATGCATATCGCGAAAAAGGCCGGCATGAAGATCGAATACGCGTACGGCGAAGCCGATGCCTATCTGACGCTGGCCCCCGCCGACCAGTCGAGCATCCTCGCCGAGATGCTGCAGGAGCAGGCCGCAGTGCTCGACTACGCACTCAAGCGCCAGGCGCGCCAGGCATCGCGGCTCTTCGAGTCGTTCATGCCGGCAGCCGTCGCTGCCTGAATAATCGCTACGGGGAAATGAGAAGGGGGCGGCCGCAAGGTCGCCCTTTTTTCTGTCCGCGCTTTGCCTCGCAGCAAACGCCACGCTTCGCACTGGTAATGCCGCCGACAACGCTCACAGAATAGGCAGCGCCGTCGTTTCCTTGATCTTTTCGAGCGAGAAGCTCGATTTCACGTCGATCACCGACGGATGCCGCAGCAACTGATCCTGCACGAAGCGCGAAAAATGCGCCATGTCCTCGACCTGGACGCGCAGCAGATAGTCCATCTCGCCGGTCATCGCGTGACAGGCCACCACCTCGGGCCACGTCTGCACGGCCGCGCCGAACAGATCGGCATGCGTGGCTTCGCCGTGCGGACTGAAGGCGCGGCCGCCGCCCTTTTCGAGCCGCACGCTGACATACGCAAGCAGATCGAGCCCGAGCCGCTGCGCGTCGAGCAGCGCGACATAGCCGCGAATCACGCCACTTTCCTCCAGCCGGCGAATCCGCCGCAGACACGGACTCGGCGACAGATTGATCCGTTCCGCAATCTCCTGATTCGACAGCCTGCCGTTCTGCTGAAGGATGGCCAGAATGCGCCGGTCGATCGCATCTATCTCGGAATTAGCCATGTTCTGCCATATACCTTTGCAATTGAGCCATAAACTGGCTCAAGCGTAGTGATGCGTGATTAAGTTCGCAAGTTTTTGTCTCCACCACGGTTCTACACTGGTGGCATCCGGTCGCGCTCAACCGACCGCCCCACGCGCTCACCGCCAGCGCACCTCAGCAGCCCTCTTGCATGGGAAACGGAGACAGACAATGCAGGTTTCAACTTGGGAAAACCCGGTCGGCACCGACGGTTTCGAATTCATCGAGTACACCGCGCCGGACCCGAAAGCGCTCGGCAAGCTCTTCGAGCGGATGGGCTTCACCGCCGTCGCGCGGCATCGTCATAAGGACGTGACGCTGTATCGCCAGGGCGAGATCAACTTCATCGTCAACGCGGAAAAGCATTCGTTTGCACAGCGCTTCGCACGGCTGCATGGCCCGTCGATCTGCGCGATCGCGTTCCGCGTGCAGGACGCTGCCAAGGCTTACAGCCAGGCGCTCGAAAAAGGCGCGTGGGGCTTCGACAACAAGACCGGCCCGATGGAGCTGAACATTCCGGCGATCAAGGGCATCGGCGATTCGCTGATCTATTTCGTCGACCGCTGGCGCGGCAAGAACGGCGCGACGCCGAACAGCATCGGCGATATCGACATTTACGATGTCGACTTCGAACCGATTCCCGGCGCGAATCCGAACCCGGTCGGCCACGGCCTGACCTATATCGATCACCTCACGCACAACGTGCATCGCGGCCGCATGCAGGAATGGGCCGAGTTCTACGAGCGCCTGTTCAATTTCCGCGAGGTGCGTTACTTCGACATCGAAGGCAAGGTGACCGGCGTGAAGTCGAAGGCGATGACCTCGCCCTGCGGCAAGATCCGCATTCCGATCAACGAGGAAGGCTCGGATACGGCCGGCCAGATTCAGGAGTATCTGGACGCCTACCACGGCGAAGGGATTCAGCACATCGCGCTCGGCACCGGCGACATCTACCGCACCGTGGACGGTCTACGCGGCTCGCACATCTCGCTGCTCGACACGATCGACACGTACTACGAACTCGTCGATCGCCGCGTACCGGGCCACGGCGAGCCGCTCGAGGAACTGCGCAAGCGCAAGATCCTGATCGACGGCGCGCCGAACGATCTGCTACTGCAGATCTTCACCGAAAACCAGATCGGCCCGATCTTCTTCGAGATCATCCAGCGCAAGGGCAATCAGGGCTTCGGCGAAGGCAACTTCAAGGCGCTGTTCGAATCGATCGAGCTCGATCAGATTCGCCGCGGCGTCGTGCAGGACAAGCCCTGACAGCGCAACGCGACCGGCACGCGCCATCATGAAAAAAGGGCGAGGATCGTAAGACCCTCGCCCTTTTTCCGCTTACGCCGCGATCCTCATCGGGAGCGCGGCCGGTTGTCAAACGACACACCGCAAACGCGGTACATCACGAATTCCGCGGGCTCTAGTCGGCTCTGACCGAACGCTCGCTCTGGCTCCTTGCCAGCCTGACAGGCGCGACCTGCGCCGCGCGGCTGATTGCGTTCGACAACGCGCTGGTGCTGCCCGCGTTCGAACGGACCGGCGCGCTCATCGCGAAAAAAGCGGCCGATACCATCAGGAAGGTCTGGATATTTCTCGTGTTCATGCGTACTCCTTTTCTGACTGCCCTGCTGTCACGCAGCTCCGCCGAATGCGGCGCATTGAAGACATTGCACGCAGGTCGCGGATTAGACAGTGATTTTCACTACGGTTCCGCGATTTTGTAGGTTTTACAGCTTGTTACATGCGCAATCGCAATAGGAGCGAAATGCAAGGCAAATTCATGAAAACGGCTTGCAACCTGCTGCCATTCGCGCCGAACCCACGCCGCATCGCCGCATTTTTCGGGCTGCTGCGGCGGGTTTCCACCAGTGCTACCATCGCTTAAAACCCGTCAATATGACGACCCCGGCCCCAGCATTCACAAGATGCCGGGAGCCAGAAAAGTTTTGGTGATCCCAAGCTGAGTGGAGGAGTACACATAATGAATGCCCCGCTAGACGCAGGTCAGCGAGCCTCGCTCGAAGCCGCGTTGTCTTCCGTCACGCTCGACGACAAATACACCCTCGAACGCGGCCGCGCGTACATGAGCGGCATCCAGGCGCTGGTGCGTCTGCCGATGCTGCAGCAGGAACGCGACCGCGCCGCCGGCCTCAACACCGCCGGCTTTATCTCCGGCTATCGCGGCTCGCCGCTCGGCGGACTCGACCAGTCGCTGTGGAAGGCGAAAAAGCATCTCGCCGCACATCAGGTCGTGTTCCAGCCCGGCGTCAACGAAGACCTCGCCGCCACCGCCGTGTGGGGCTCGCAGCAGGTCAATCTGTATCCGAGCGCCAAATACGATGGCGTGTTCTCGATGTGGTACGGCAAGGGCCCCGGCGTCGATCGCTCCGGCGACGTGCTCAAGCACGGCAACTCGGCCGGCTCGTCGCGGCACGGCGGCGTTCTGGTGCTCGCCGGCGACGACCACGCGGCTAAATCCTCGACACTCGCGCACCAGTCCGAGCACCTCTTCAAGGCGTGCGGACTGCCCGTGCTGTTTCCGTCGAACGTGCAGGAATATCTCGACTTCGGCCTGCACGGCTGGGCCATGAGCCGCTACTCGGGCCTCTGGGTCGCGATGAAATGCGTGACCGACGTGGTCGAATCGTCGGCGTCGGTCGATATCGACCCACACCGCACGAGCATCATCCTGCCCGAAGATTTCGTGATGCCCGACGGCGGGCTCAACATCCGCTGGCCCGATCCGCCGCTCGTGCAGGAAGCGCGTCTGCTCGACTACAAGTGGTACGCGGGCCTCGCCTACGTGCGCGCGAACAGACTCGATCGCGTCGAAATCGATTCGCCGCATGCGCGCTTCGGCATCATGACCGGCGGCAAGGCTTATCTCGACGTGCGCCAGGCGCTGACCGACCTCGGCCTCGACGACGAAACCTGCTCGCGCATCGGCATCCGTCTCTACAAGGTCGGCTGCGTGTGGCCGCTCGAAGCGCAAGGCGCGCAGGCCTTCGCGCGCGGTCTCGACGAAATTCTCGTGGTCGAGGAAAAGCGCCAGATCCTCGAATACGCAATCAAGGAAGAGCTGTACAACTGGCCCGACACGCAGCGTCCGCGCGTGTTCGGCAAGTTCGACGAAAAGGACGGCGCGGGCGGCGAATGGTCGGTGCCGATGGGCAACTGGCTGCTGCCGGCTCACTACGAGCTGTCGCCCGCGATCATCGCAAAGGCAATCGCCACGCGGCTCGACAAGTTCGACCTGCCGTCGGACGTGCGCGCCCGCATCGCCGCGCGCATCGCGGTAATCGACGCGAAGGAAAAGGCACTCGCGCGCCCGCGCGTCGAAGTCGAGCGCAAGCCGTGGTTCTGCTCGGGCTGCCCGCACAACACCTCGACCAACGTGCCGGAAGGCTCACGCGCGATGGCCGGCATCGGCTGCCATTACATGACGGTCTGGATGGACCGCAGCACCAGCACGTTCAGCCAGATGGGCGGCGAAGGCGTCGCGTGGATCGGCCAGGCGCCGTTCACGAACGACAAGCACGTGTTCGCCAATCTCGGCGACGGCACCTACTTCCACTCGGGGCTGCTCGCGATTCGCGCGGCGATCGCCTCGAAGGCGAACATTACCTACAAGCTGCTCTACAACGACGCGGTCGCGATGACGGGCGGCCAGCCGGTCGACGGCGTGCTGACCGTGCCGCAGATCACGCATCAGCTGGCCGCCGAAGGCGCGGAGAAAATCGTCATCGTCACCGACGAGCCCGAGAAGTACGCGACGAACACCGGTCTTGCGCCAGGCGTCGACATTCATCACCGCGACCAGCTCGACGAGGTGCAGCGGCAGTTGCGCGAGATTCCGGGCACTACGATCCTGATCTACGACCAGACCTGCGCGACCGAAAAGCGCCGCCGCCGCAAACGCGGCGCGTATCCCGATCCGGCACGGCGCGTCGTCATCAACGAGGCGGTCTGCGAAGGCTGCGGCGACTGCTCGGTAAAGTCGAACTGCCTGTCGGTCGAGCCGCTCGACACCGAGTACGGCACGAAACGCCAGATCAACCAGTCGACCTGCAACAAGGACTTCTCGTGCGTGAACGGCTTCTGCCCGAGCTTCGTCTCCGTTGAAGGCGGGCAGTTGCGCAAGCCGAAGGCAGCGTCGGGCGTCGGCGCCGATGCAATGCCGCCGGTGCCCGAGCCCGAGCTGCCGGCCATCGACCGTCCGTACGGCGTGCTCGTGACGGGCGTCGGCGGCACGGGCGTCGTCACGATCGGCGCGCTGCTCGGCATGGCCGCGCATCTGGAGAACAAGGGCGTCACCGTGCTCGACGTGACCGGCCTCGCGCAGAAAGGCGGCGCCGTGATGAGCCACGTGCAGATCGCGAACCAGCCCGCCGACATCCACGCGACCCGTATCGCGATGGGCGAAGCGAGCCTCGTGATCGGCTGCGATGCGATCGTGACCGCGAGCGCCGACTGCATGTCGCGGATGCAGGACGGCCATACGCGCGTCGTGCTGAACAGCGCGCACACGCCGACCGCCGAACTCATCAAGAACCCGAACTGGCGCTTCCCCGGCAGCAGCACCGAAGCCGACGTGCGCGCCGCGGCCGGCGACGACAACGTCGCGACCGTCGACGCGAATCGCTTCGCGGTCGCGCTGCTCGGCGACGCGATCTACACGAACCCGTTCGTGCTCGGCTACGCCTGGCAGCGCGGCTGGGTGCCGCTCACGTATCAGTCGCTGATTCGCGCGATCGAGCTGAACAACGTGCAGGTCGAGAAAAACCGCGCGGCATTCGAATGGGGCCGGCGCGCCGCGCACGATCTCGCCGAGGTCCGCAAGATCGCGCAAACGCAGGGACGCGCCGACGCGGCGGACAACGCGAGCGGCAAGATCATCGCGCTGCACACGCCGAAGGCACTCGACACGCTGATCGACAAGCGCGCCGACTACCTCGCCGCATGGCAGAACCGCGCCTATGCGGAGCGCTATCGCGCACTGGTCGCGCAGGTGCGGGCGGCCGAAGAAGCGCTCGATTCCATCGACGGCCAGTTGCCGCTCACGGAAGCGGTCGCGAAGAATCTGCACAAGCTGATGGCCTACAAGGACGAATACGAAGTC
Organism: Paraburkholderia sp. Cy-641; assembly: GCF_011752945.1. Classification (NCBI taxonomy): domain Bacteria; kingdom Pseudomonadati; phylum Pseudomonadota; class Betaproteobacteria; order Burkholderiales; family Burkholderiaceae; genus Paraburkholderia; species Paraburkholderia sp. Cy-641. Next base: position 63,782 of record NZ_VWWM01000041.1, on the reverse strand, counting down.
GCGCGTCTGTATAGCGACCCGGCATTCATCGAGAAGCTGAATGCGACGTTCGAGGGCGACTGGAAGCTGCATCTGCATCTCGCGCCGCCGACGCTGTCGAAGAAGGACGCGCACGGCCATCTCGTGAAGAAAAAGTACGGCCCGTGGATGTTCCGCGCGATGCACGTGCTCGCGAAACTCAAGTTCCTGCGCGGCACCGCGCTCGACGTGTTCGGCAAGACCGAGGAGCGCCGCACCGAGCGCGCGCTGATCGGCGAATACGAGGCGCTCGTGCGCGAGCTGATCGGCGGACTAACGGTCCAAAACGAGGTGCAAAACGCAGCGCAAAAGCGCGAGCTCGCGGTCGAGCTCGCGAATCTGCCCGACGGCATTCGCGGATATGGTCACGTGAAGGAGAACAACCTCAAGGGCGTGCGCATCAGGTGGAACGAACTGCTCGCGCGTTGGCGCTCGCCGGATGCGGGGAAAACGCAGCACGCGGCTTGATGAGCGTGCGAGGTCTTTAAGTCTGGATCTGGGCCGCCGCCTGTTGGGTGAATAGTGAAGGCGGAGTAAAACGGCGCGTCCCGATTGAAAAAGCGGCGGTCTTCATAGACCGTCGCTTTTTTTCGCCAACAAAAAAACGCCACGGAACCGGAATCCCGTGGCGTCTTGCCGGCGCCGAGGCCGCCGCGAGCGCACTACAGCCGCGCCCGCTTCAACCCGGCAACCTACGCATTACTTCGCGTTTGCCGGCTTGCGCGCATTGGCCGAAGCCACCGCCGTCATGTTGATGATCCGGCGCACGGTCGCGGCCGGCGTCAGGATATGCACCGGCTTCTTCGCGCCGAGCAGGATCGGACCGACCGTCACGCCTTCGCCGCCCACGACCTTCAGCAGGTTGTAAGCGATGTTCGCCGCCTCGACGTTCGGCATGATCAGCAGGTTCGCTTCGCCGGCGAGCGTCGTGGCGGGGAATGCCGCCTTGCGGATCGTCTCCGACAGCGCCGCGTCGCCGTGCATTTCACCGTCGATTTCGAGCGACGGCGCGCGTTGCGCGATCAGCTTGCGAGCCTCGGCCATGCGCTTCGACGACGACGACGGCGCGCTGCCGAAGTTCGAGTTCGACAGCAACGCGACCTTCGGCGTGATGCCGAACTTCTCGATTTCACGCGCGGCGAGCATCGTCATGTCGGCGAGTTGCTCGGCGGTCGGCACTTCGTTCACGTACGTGTCGCAGATGAACAGGTTGCGGCCCGGCAGCATCAGCAGGTTCATCGCGGCGAAGTTCTGCACGTCGTCGGCCTTGCCGAGCACCTGGTCGATGAAGTCCAGGTGCGTGTGATACTGGCCGATCATGCCGCAGATCATGCCGTCGGCTTCGCCGAGGCGCACGAGGATCGCGCCGATCAGCGTATTGAACTTGCGCATCGCAGCCTTCGCGACATCGGGCGTCACGCCTTCGCGCGCGCCGAGTTCGTGATACGCCTGCCAGCTCTTCTGATAGCGCGGATCGTCTTCCGGATCGACGATCTCGACGTCCTCGCCGCACTTGAGCTTCGAGCCCATTTTCTTCAGACGCATCTCGATCACGGACGGACGGCCGACCAGGATCGGCTTCGCGATCTTTTCGAGCAGCACGAATTGCGCGGCACGCAGCACGCGCTCGTCTTCACCTTCTGCGAACACGATGCGCGCCGGCTCCGACTTCGCCGCCGCGAACACCGGACGCATCACCATGCCGGTGCGATAGACGGTCGTGCCGAGCTGTTCGCGATACGCGTCCATGTCCTGAATCGGACGGGTCGCGACGCCCGAGTCCATCGCCGCCTGCGCGACGGCCGGCGCGATCTTGATGATGAGGCGCGGATCGAACGGCTTCGGAATCAGGTATTCCGGGCCGAATTCGAGCGAGTGGCCTTCGTAGGCCTTCGCGACTTCATCGCCCTGATCGGTTTCCTCGGCCAGTTCGGCGATCGCGCGCACGCAGGCGAGCTTCATTTCTTCCGTGATCGTGGTTGCGCCGACGTCGAGCGCGCCGCGGAAGATGAACGGGAAGCACAGCACGTTATTGACCTGGTTCGGGTAATCCGAACGGCCGGTCGCGATGATGCAGTCCGGGCGCACCTTGCGCGCTTCTTCCGGACGGATTTCCGGCTCGGGGTTCGCGAGCGCGAGAATCAGCGGCTGCGAACCCATTTCGGCGACCATCTCCGGCTTCAGCACGCCGGCGCTGGAGCAGCCGAGGAACACGTCGGCGCCGCGGATCGCGTCGGAGAGCGAACGCGCGTCGGTGTTGGCCGCGTAACGCTCCTTCGACGGATCGAGGTTGCCGCGGCCTTCGTAGATCACGCCCTTCGAGTCGGTGACGAGAATGTTCTTCTTCGACAGACCGAGGTTGACGAGCAGGTCCAGACACGCAATCGCCGCCGCGCCCGCGCCCGAACAGACGAGCTTCACTTCGTCGAGCTTCTTGCCGACCACCTTCAGGCCGTTGAGAATCGCCGCCGACGCGATGATCGCGGTGCCGTGCTGGTCGTCGTGGAAGACCGGAATCTTCATGCGCTCGCGCAGCTTCTTCTCGATGTAGAAGCACTCGGGCGCCTTGATGTCCTCGAGGTTGATGCCGCCGAGCGTCGGCTCGAGCATCGCGATCGCTTCGACGAGCTTGTCCGGATCGGACTCGTTCAATTCGATGTCGAACACGTCGATGCCGGCGAATTTCTTGAAGAGGCAGCCCTTGCCTTCCATCACCGGCTTCGCGGCGAGCGGACCGATGTTGCCGAGGCCGAGCACCGCCGTGCCGTTCGTGATCACGCCGACGAGGTTGCCGCGCGAGGTGTACTTCTGGGCGTCGAGCGGTTCGTCGTAAATCGCCATACAGGCTGCCGCGACGCCCGGCGAATACGCAAGCGACAGGTCGAGCTGGTTCGACAGCGGCTTGGTGGGCGTCACCGAAATCTTGCCAGGTTTCGGATTCTGGTGATAGGCGAGAGCGCTTTGCTTGAGTTGTTCGTCCATTTCTAGGCCTGCGAGACGTAAGTAATTGGGCCCGTCGCAGCACAACGTCGGCGTCGCTTGCATCTGTCGGACGGATAGTCGACCGAGGCGGTTTTCGCATGCGCCGGTTGGCGCAATGGCTTACCTCGACGAAGGACGGGACGACAATGCGGAGTGCTTCGCGGGTCGGTTAGTGTACACCCCGGGTGCGTCGATGCACTGAGTGGTTAACAGGACTAACCACGAGCGAAACAGCGGTTCATAATGCTGCGCCGCCACATGGGTGCGCAGGGCTGGCGGGGCGTCGCGGGGTGTCGCGTTATGTCGGCGCGATGTCAGTGTCATGTCGGCCCGGTGTCGGCGCGCATGCGCGATCGATCCGATACGCATACGCATACGCCGCTCATTCGAGTTCGGTGCCGCGCCGCTCGGGAATCAGAAACAGCGTCGCGAAGATGTCGAGCAGATAAATCGACGCCAGCAGCGCCAGCGCCGCGCCGAACGAATAGCGCGCTGCCAGCGCGCCCACCGCGACCGGCCCGAAGCCGCCGACCGCCCGGCCCGCGTTGAACAGCACGTTCTGCGCCGTCGCCCGCGCCTCGGTCGGATAAAGCTCGGAAATCAGCGCGCCGTAGCCGCCGATCATGCCGTTCACGAACACGCCCATGGCCGCGCCGCCGATCAGGAGCGCGACCGGCGTGGTCAGCTGCGCATAGACGAACACCATCACCACTGCGCCCGCCTGATAGAACAGGAACGTCGGCTTGCGGCCGAAACGGTCCGCGGCGATACCGAACAGCCAGATGCCGAACGCCATGCCGAGAATCGTCGCGGCGGTCCACAAGCCGGATTGGGTCAGCGAATAGCCGAACGTCTTCGACAGATAACTCGGCAGCCAGATCATCAGGCCGTAATAGCCGAAGTTCTGCACCGAGCAGAGAATCGTCACGCCGATGCTCGCGCGCGTCGTGCGGCCATCGGCGACCAGCAGTTTCAGCGGCAGCTTGCGCATGCCGCGCGCGACGCGCTCGTTGAACAGCGCCGGCTCCTCGACGCGACGGCGCACGAAGAACGACACGGCCGCGGGCAGCAGCCCGAGCGCGAACATGCCGCGCCAGCCGATCACCGGCAGCAGCAGCGGCGTCAGCAAGGCGGCCGCGAGCACGCCGAGCTGCCAGCCGAGCCCGACATACGACGACACCCGCGCCCGAAGCGAGGCCGGCCACGCTTCGGCCACGAGCGTCATGCCGATGCCGAACTCCCCGCCCAGACCAATCCCGGCGATGGTCCGGTAGATCAGCAGATCCGTGTAGCCTTGCGCGAGCGCGCACAGACCGGTGAAGACGGCGAAGATCAGGATCGTCCACGTGAGCATGCGCACGCGCCCGAAGTAGTCGCTCAACACGCCGAAGATCACGCCGCCCGCGACCGCGCCGATCAGCGTCCACGTGACGAGCGCACCCGCCTGTGCCGAGCTCAGGTGCAGGTCGACGGCGATCACCGGCAGCATGAAGCCGAGGATCAGCAGATCGAAGCCGTCCATCGCATAACCGAGCACCGACGCGAGTAGCGCGCGGCCCGCATAGCCCTGTTTCGCGGGGGAGCCGGTATCGGTGACGGAGGCGGGAGGAGCGGCGTTCATTGAAAGCATTCCGTAGGTCGAAAGGCGGCTCGCGCGAGGCAGCGCCCAGGAGAAAGTCGCGTGAGTGTAAAGGCGGCCAGGGCCGGTCACAAGACAACCGGGCAGACGAGGTGGCCCGCCGCGCGTCGCTTGCACCATCGGTCCCACCTCTGCGAGGGCCGTCCGAAGACCTCGGCGAAGCGCGCCTCGCGCGGCCATCGGGCGCGCAAGCAGGCGCACCGCCGGACGCACGATCAGGCACACGAGCGCCCGGCGCCGCGCACGACTTCCCCCTCGGGAAGACCCATTTCGGGTAAAATAGCCGCCCACGCGCGCAGCAAAAAACGGCCTGTACGTACGCCGCAATCCCGTACGCCACTCGCCGGATACGTATTCCGCCCGACATGGCGCGGCCTGCCCCGCTTGCTGCGCCACCGGGCCATGCGCCCGCTTCTCCCCCGCTCACTCCGAAGGACCCGCCCATGACGACAGGCTTCGATCGCCAGACGATCTCCGACACCACCGCCAAGATGCTGCTCGAAGTGCAAGCAGTGCATTTCAACGCGGAGAAACCGTATATCTTCACGTCCGGCTGGGCGAGCCCGGTTTATATCGACTGCCGCAAGCTGATCTCGTATCCGCGCGTGCGCCGCGGCCTGATGGAAATGGCCGAATCGACGATCTTGCGCGATGTCGGCTATGAGCAGATCGACGCGGTCGCCGGCGGCGAGACCGCGGGCATCCCGTTCGCGGCATGGCTCTCCGATCGCCTGATGGTGCCGATGCAATACGTGCGCAAGAAGCCGAAGGGCTTCGGCCGCAATGCGCAGATCGAGGGTCTGCTGACCGAAGGCCAGCGCGTGCTGCTCGTCGAAGACCTGACCACGGACAGCCGCAGCAAGATCAACTTCATCAATGCGCTGCGTACCGCCGGCGCCACGGTGAACCACTGCTTCGTGCTGTTCCACTACAACATCTTCAAGGAAAGCGTGTCGGTGCTGAAAGACATCGACGTCGATCTGCACGCGCTCGCTACGTGGTGGGACGTGTTGCGCGTCGCGAAGGCAAACAGCTACTTCGACACGAAGACGATCGACGAAGTGGAAAAATTCCTGCACGCACCGGCCGAATGGTCGGCAGCGCACGGCGGCGCCACGTCCACGCCGCAATAAGCGCGTTCGCATCATGCGGTGAATACGCGATTAATGCGCAATAAATAAAAAAAGCCGCCTGTCTCTCGACAGGCGGCTTTTTTTCGCTCACTCGAATCGTGCGCGAAATCAGGATTCGTCGGCGACGTCGTCGCTCGAATGCGACGACAGATTCAGCAAGCCATTGCTCTGCGCATACTGGAACAGTTCCGAATCCCGCTCGATACCGAGCTTGCGCATCGCCGTATTTTTCTGCGTGCTGATCGTTTTGATGCTGCGGTTCAGGAGTTCGGAGATTTCCTTGATCGTCATGCCTGACACGAACAGACGCACGACTTCCAGCTCGCGTGCGGACAGCATCACTTCAGCATGCCTGCCGCGCGAATTGATTCGCAATGCATCGAGCGCCGCTTTGACGGATGGACTCATATACCCGAGCTTGCCGAGGACGTGCTGTACTGCGCGCCCGATATGGCTGAGATCGTCCGACTTGTTGACGACCGCCGTTACGCCCAGCTCGCCGAGCCGCCTGAGCAGCGCGACATTCTCAAGCATGGTGAGCACGACGATTGGGAGTACCGGAAAGTTGCGGCGTAGATAGCCGATCAGTTGCAGGCCGTCGCCGTATTGACCGCCGGGCATCGCGAGGTCGGTGACGAGCACGTCGCAGGCGGTGGTTTGCAAAATCCTGACAAGATCCGTTGACTGCCGCGCACGCCCCACGACCCGCAGACCGGGAAACTTGTGCAACGCATGCTCCGCACCAAACAGAATGACCGGATGGTCATCCGCAACCACGACCCTGAATGAACCTTGCATCGCCCCTCTTTGTACGGATAAACCGGTCTCCATGACTTCAAACGCTTTTTCTATGCTGACGACTCCAACGGGTAAAACGCAGCAAGAGTCACGCGGCAATAATGTGTCCCACTATATCTGATTTCCCTCGGCGAATTCCGCAAGTTGCGAACAATCATGCATCGCAGAGCTAATGTTAGTAGACTTGATTCGACCTTGGGGCACGATTAAGGACAACAACCATCGCGAGGACCCGCGCCTCGCGCCCTGACAGGAGAACCCGCACATGCGCGTGCGTTGCCTGGCTGTTTCGCTGGCTTCACCGTGGTGGCGTCGATCGCGCTTCATCCGCGCGATGCTCGGGCTCATGCTGTGCGTGGCGCATGGCTCGCACGCGCAGGCCGACGGAACGTTTACGCTGACGAGCGCGAGTCTCCGCGCGGGCGGCACCGTGCAGGCCGCCCAGGTTTTCGATCAGAGCGACTGCAAAGGCGGCAACCGCTCGCCGCAACTGACGTGGCGCAACGCACCGGCCGGCACGCGCAGCTTCGCGGTCTCGATGTTCGACGAAGATGCGCCGGGGCGCGGCTGGTGGCACTGGGCCGTGGCGGGCATTCCCGCCAGCGTCGACGGCTTGCCCGAAAATGCGAGTTCTTCCGGTTTCCTGAGGAAGCTCGGCGCGGTCGAAGCGCGCAACGACTTCGATACCGACGGTTATGGCGGCCCATGTCCGCCGCCCGGCAAATCACATCGCTACGTCATCACCGTGTATGCGCTGAACTCGGCCGATCTGCGGCTCGCGCAAGGACGCCCCGCGCTGATGTTCGATCATGAGATCGGCACGGCGACGATCGGCAGCGCGCGGCTCGTCGTCACTTACGGGCGCTAGGCGCGGGCGTCGTTCGTTGCGCCGCTGCGGCGCATCTGCCGCGAACCGCCCCGCAACAGCGCTCAACAGGTCACGCTCGTGTCACGTTCGGCGCGCATCGTCGTTTTTTCGCGCTGTTTTGCACGTCCATGGCGCCGAGGTCTTAAAATATAACGTTCCGGCGCGACGACGCGCCCCGTTTCCAGCGAGTGAGATCGAGATGAGCACGAAAGTTTTTGTCGACGGACAGGAAGGCACGACCGGCCTGAAGATTTTTGAATACCTGTCGCAGCGCGCCGACGTTGAAATCCTGCGTATCGAAGAAGCGAAGCGCAAGGACCTCGACGAGCGCCGTCGTCTCATCAACGCATCGGACGTCACGTTCCTCTGCCTGCCCGATGTCGCCTCGCGCGAATCCGCTTCGCTCGTCGAAAACGACCACACCGTGCTGATCGACGCGAGCACCGCGTTCCGCACCTCACCGGACTGGGCCTACGGCCTGCCCGAGCTGGCCCGCTCGCAGCGCGAACGTCTGCGCACCGCCAAACGCATCGCCGTGCCGGGCTGCCACGCCTCGGCTTTCGTGCTCGCGATGCGTCCGCTCGTCGAAGGCGGCGTCGTGTCGCCCGAGTTCGCCGCGCATTCGTATTCGATCACCGGCTACAGCGGCGGCGGCAAGAAGATGATTGCCGACTACGAAGCAGGCGGCGACGACAAGCTCAAGAGCCCGCGCCCGTATGCGCTCGGTCTCACGCACAAGCATCTGCCGGAAATGGCCGCGCACACCGGCCTGAAAACCGCACCGATCTTCACGCCGATCGTCGGCGGCTTCTACAAGGGTCTCGCGGTCACCACGTACTTCTCGCCGGGTCAGCTTGCGAAGAAGGCCACGCCGCAGGACGTGCTGGCACTGTTCGCCGAGTACTACGCGGGCGAGACGTTCGTACACGTCGCGCCGTTCGATGCCGATGCGAATCTCGACAGCGGCTTCTTCGACGTGCAGGCGAACAACGACACCAATCGCGTCGACCTGTTCGTGTTCGGCAACGAAGAGCGCTTCGTGACCGTCGCGCGTCTGGACAACCTCGGCAAGGGCGCATCGGGCGCGGCGATCCAGTGCATGAACCTCGCGATCGGCGCGGCTGAAGACACCGGCTTGAAACGCTAAGCGGCTCGCCCCACGGGCGCCGCGCCACGATCAGAGGCGCGCCCGCAACCGCTTCGAAAGCCGGTCCAGACAGACCGGCTTTTCTGTTTTAAAAGCCCGTCAATCCGAATTCGCGCGAAAAGCTAATTGGTAGTAGCCCGTATTACTTGAAATATAAAAACCGGAATAGCACATCCGATCGTTAAACCGGACTGCCGTCCGGGCTCCGGTAATTCATGCGTTCAATTGCATTGTTCAGCATAGTTTTCCGCCTGGGGAAACTCCGGATTTTTTTGCGAACGCTCGTGCCAGGATCATAGAGCCTTTTTGCCGCAACGCTTGCCCGACAAGGGAGTGCGACGAAGCAACGCTGCCGCGTCCGGCGCGAAAAATCCTTTTCCGTTTAAAAGGACCGCAAGTGTCCGTGCAGTGCGCGTGCGCTGAAATTCGTGCTGTTTGAATCAGCCTTTTTAGACGGCTCATTCAATTGACAGCGATTAAACGCACAGCAAAATGACTCCGCACAATTACATGAAGGGAGACAGCAGCATGTCGCACGCCATGACCCGCGGCCTGGCAATGGCCATTGCCACAGCGCCATTCCTGATTGCCTGCGGCGGTGGCAACGCCGACAGTCCGGGCCCCGTCAACCCACCGCAATGCTCGGGTGCGAGCTGCGGCCCCCAGGGGGCGCCGACGCCTGCGGCGAGCACGGCCACGCTGTGTCCCGATACCGGCGACATCGTCAAGAGCACCTACCTCGGTGGCGCCGGCAGCGGCGAAATCGTGCAGCTGAACATCGACGCGACGGCGATGACCTACACGCTCAAATGGCTCGAGTCGCCGATTCCGCTTACGAGCGCGAGCGTTTCGATCACGCGCAAGGGCACGCAGATCACCGGCGCGGTGATTCATCCGCCCACCGGCATGCTGCCGACCGCCGAGCAGACGCGCTGCGCATTCATTCTCGGCGCGGGCAGCGGCACCGCGTCGGACGGCACGACCTACACGACGCCGGACTTCGTCAACAACCCGAATCCGCCGATGATCCTGATCGGCAAGGGTGTCGCGGGCGGCGGCATTCCCGGGGCTACGGTCGAATACGCGGGCGTCACGATCATTCCGGGCGTCCTGACCCTTGGCACGGTCAACAAGCGGCACTTCGACTTCTATCCGTTCCTCGGCTTCGCAAGCACAACCACCGACATCACGAAACTGCCCGGCACCTACAACGGCCTGCTCTATCACCTTTCGCCGACGGCCAACTACGAAACCGTCGCGACGAACTCGCTTGAAACGTTCGACGCGAGCGGCAACTGCACGTCGTCGAGTTCGGCGGGCTGCCTGTCCACCGGCAACGCGCTGACGCTCAACAGCAACGGCTACTTCGACAGCACGAACCCGCCGCAGATCGTGCCGAGCACCGGCGGGACCAGCAATCCGTTCCGCACCGGCAACTTCGGTACCGCGCACATGATCCTCGGCCAGCTCAACGGCGCGACGGTTCCGCTCGTGGTTCGCACCGGCTACGTCGATACCAGCAACCTGCTGACCGCCAAGGTCGACGACGAATCCGGCATCGCGATGCTCGCCGCGGCGACCCCGCTCGCCTCGGGCGGTTTCGACGGCGGCTACGTCGGCGCCGACTCGAACTTCAAGTACACGGCGACGCTCGTGCAAGGCGCGGCCGCGACCTTCCTCAACCCCTCGACGTCCGCCGCGGAAAGCTCGATCGGGCTGAGCTACGGCGCATCGAGCCCCGGCCTCGTCGACGTTCAGGACAGCAACGGCAAGACCGGCCTCGCGATCGCCTCGGGCGGCTTGTACGCGATCGTGGTGCAGGGCGCGGAAAACGGCGGCATCACGCCGACCTCGGCCAACGCGGACACCCCGAGCGCACCGTACTTCGGCATCGGCGCGCAGATCAGCAAATAGCCGCCGCGCCCGGGCGCAGAGGTACGGACAAAGGCGGCGGCACAGCGCAATCACCCGGCGGCTCACGGCACGGCCGGGACATATCAGCAGAACGTGGCCGGAATGGGAGCCGGCCGCATACAACGAGAACATCAGGGAGGCAGTATGAATTGGAGAATCGTTTCGGTGCTTGCTCTTTGCGCACCGATGCTGGGCGCGTGCGGCGGTGGCGGCGGCGGAAGCGGCGACGGACCGGTGACCGAAGCCCGGCTGTGTCCTTCCTCGCTCGACTACGGCACGGTCTTCACGGGCGGCGGCGGCGACGGCGAACTCGTCAAGCTGCAGCTCGATACGACGAAGATGACGTGGCAGATCAGCTACATCCAGTCGTCGATCCCCGCCGCCACCGGCACTGTGGTCCCGACGCGCGCGGGACAGACCGCGAGCGGCACGCTGACCCAGGAAACGCTCCTGCCGACCAGCAAGCTCAACCAGTGCGCGTTCCGCCTGAACGGCGCGAGCCTCGACGCCAGCCGTCCGGCGCGGATTTTCGTCGGCGAGGGCGTGGCGGGCGGCACAATCCCCGGTGCGGAAATCTCGTTCGCGGGCGTGCTCGGCGTCGGCGCGGTGCCCGACACCACGTTCCCGTACTACCCGTTCATCGGCTTCTCGTCGATCGAGACGAATCTTTCGGCCGTCGCGGGCACGTACAACCAGGTCGGCTATCACCAGGTGCCGTCGCAAAACTTCGCGCCGGTCGCGGTCGATTCGAAGATCACGATCAACGCCGACGGCACGTGGAGCGAGTGCGACAACACCGGCATCAACGCGGGCACGTGCCAGCAGCCCGGCGGCAACTTCCCGACCGCGGCCGACGGCAGCGGCGCATTCGAAACCGATCACTTCCTCGGCCAGGCAAAGCCGACGCTCGCGACGACCGCCGAGGGACGCGGCTACATGATCGTCGGCAAGCTGCGCGGTCAGCTGGTGCCGATCCTCGTGCGCACCGGTGCGGCCAATCCGTCGCCGACCCAGACGGTCAACGGCGCGGCCGGTCCGTACGCCGACGACGAATCGGGCATCTCGATCCTGTCGCCGCAAACCGCGACCACGGTGAACGCGCAGAACGGCGAGTACATCGGCGTGGATAGCCAGTTCGACTACCGCACCACTGCGCTCGAAGGCAGCGAGGCCACCCTGCTCGATCCGTTCAACGCGTCGCAAGCCTCGCTCGCGACCGCGCTGAATCTGGACTTCACGCAGACCGTGCCGGGCGTCGTGACGACCACCCAGGTGGGCGCGTCGACGGGCACCAAGCCGACCGGAAAGATGATCTTCACGGGCGGCGTGTTCGGCTACCTCGACATGACCAACGCCGCCTCGCCGTACTTCACGATCGGCGCGTTCGTCCAGTGACGAGCGCCGCATGCAGCGCCGTCATGACCGAGGGCGCCGCATGCCGGCCTCCGGCCCCGCGAGCATCGCGCGACGCGGCGGCTGGAGCCCCACGAACATCCCGCGCAGCGGCCGGGCCCATGCCCTTCGCCACCCGCAGCCGCCCGCCGCGCACGTGAGCCGCGCGGGCGCCAGAGGAGAAACACGATGAAAAAATTCTGTCTCGCGATACTGGCGACGCTGCTGTCGGCCAGTGCATACGCCCAGCATGCGGGCGACAACGTCGCCGTGCTCGGCTGGTTCCATGTGATGCCGCAGGATTCGAGCACGCCGCTCACGACCAACGTCGCGCCGACACCGATCAACACGCCGCTGCGTCTGCCGAACACGTTCACGTCGGCGGGCACGGGCCTGTCGACCAACAGCGCCAACACGGTCGGCCTCGTGTTCAGCCATTACCTGACCGACCACATTGCCGTGACGACGGTGGCGGGCGTGCCGCCGACGTTCAAGATCTACGGCCACGGCACGATCAAGCCGCCGGGACCGGCCGGCGCGCTCGGGCAGCAGGATCTCGGCGATCCGCAGGCCAATCCGATCGTGAAAAGCGTGCGCCAGTGGAGCCCGGCGCTGCTGTTCCAGTACTACTTCAACGAGCCGACCGCGAAGCTGCGGCCGTTCGTCGGCATCGGCGTGTCCTACAACTGGTTCTCGGATGTCCAGCTCAGCAACGGCTTCGTGCAATCGACGCAGAACAACCTCGGCGCGGTGCTCGCGGCCGGCGCGGGCAAGCCGGGGCAGACGCAGGTCTCGGCGAAGGCGTCGTCGTCGTGGGCGCCGGTGTTCAACGCGGGGCTCGCGTACAACATCACCGATCACTGGGGGCTCGTCGCGTCGGTGACCTATATTCCGCTGAAGACGACGTCGTCGGTCATCATCAAGGCGGCGGACGGCACGGAGCTCGGGGTGTCGAAGGCCGATCTGAGCGCCGATCCGATCATTTCCTTCCTGGCCGTGTCGTATAAATTCTGAATTCGGTTCCGGTGCAGCGAGGCGTACGGCCGGGCGCCAGAAACGACAAAGCCGACGGTCCTGTACGAGGGACCGCCGGCTTTTTTTATTCGCGTCGCCTGCGGGATTGCGCCGCCGCTTCGGCGGCGCGCGGCAAATTCAGGGCAAAAAAAAGCCCGCCTAGGTTGGCGGGCTGAATCCATATCAGAGGAGACATGGAGGAGACAAGACGTACTATAGCAAACCACCTGGTGCGTCGCAACATGAAAATTAGGGTTGACCCTCAATGTCGCATAAACGCAACAATTACGTTCGCTATCGCCTGTATAGCTCCCCTCGCCTGTTGACAGAACAGACGCCTAGTGGCGCACCAGCGCCATCATCGCGCCGAAACCGACGAACACGCCGCCCGTCAGCCGGTTGAACATACGCGCGACGCTGCGGCTCTTCAGCTTCGCGCCGATGCGCGTGCCGAAGCCCGCATACACGAAATACCAGCTCACATCGATCGCCGCGAAAGTCGCGACGAGCACGCCAAACTGCGGCAGCTTCGGCAACGCGGGATCGATGAATTGCGGCAGCAGCGCGGCCGCGAACATGATCGCCTTCGGATTGCTGCTCGAGACGAGAAAACCGTTGCGAAACAGTGAGAAACGCGAACGCACCGGACGCGCCGAGAGTTCGTCGACGTTCGGCGCGGCGGCGTCTGCCGACGCGCGCCACGCCTTGATGCCGAGATAGACAAGGTAGGCCGCGCCGATCATGCGCAGCGCGTCGAACATCGCCGGCCACGCGGAGAGAAACACGCCGAGCCCCGCCGCCGATACTGCCAGCATCAGCACCAGCGCCGACAGGCAACCGGCCATGGTCGCGCTGGCGCGGCGCAAACCGTGCTGGGCGCCGTGCGTCATCACGAGCAGCGTGTTCGGACCGGGAATCGAGGAAATCACGAAAACGGTGGCAACGTACAAGCACCAGGTATGTAGAGTCATCGGAATGGAAGCAGAAGAAGCGGGCGGGCTATTATGCCCGCTACCCGATGCGACCCTGCTCGACTCCGGCAAACCGCAAGGGAACGTCAGCGCGCTAACGGCCTCAGCGGCCGGCGCGGCGCGTCGCGACCTGGCCCAGCACCGCGAAGTCCTTCTCGCCGTCGCCATGCGCGATGGCTTCAATCAGGCTGTCGCGCACCACGCTGGCGACCGGCATCGGCGTCGTCACCGCATCGGCGGCGGCGAGCGCGAGGCGCAGGTCCTTCAGACCGAGCCGAGCCTTGAAGAGCGCCGGCTCGAAGCGCTGCTCGGCGATCAGCTTGCCGTAACCCGAGTACACCGGCCCCTGGAACAGGCCGCTCGTGATCACGTCGAGGAAGTCCTGCATCGCGAGGCCGTGGCCGGTCACGAGCGCGGCCGCTTCGCCGAGCGTCTCGATCGCCGCGCCGAGCATGAAATTCGCGGCGAGCTTCATCACGTTCGCCTGCTGCGGCAGCGAGCCGATGCGCCAGGTCTTCTGGCCGAGCACATCGAAAATCGGCTGGAGCCGGTCGATCGATTCCGCCGGACCGCCCGCGACGATCGTCAGCTTGCCCGCGGCCGCGACGTCGGACCGCCCGAGCACCGGCGCGGCCACGTAGTGAATGCCGCGCGACGCATGCGCGGTCGCCAGTTCCTCGGCGAGCGCAACCGAGATCGTGGCCATGTTCGCGTGGATCAGCCCGCGCGGCGCATGTTCGAGCAGCGACGCGGTGATGACCTCGCGCAGCGCGGCATCGTCGGCGAGCATCGAGAACACGGCGTCGCCTGCAAACGCTTCAGCCGGCGTCGCGACGATTTGCGCGCCCTGCCCAGCCAGTGCCTGCGCCTTTTCCGGCGAGCGGTTCCACACGCGCACCTGGTGGCCCGCTTTCAGAATGTTTTCAGCCATCGCGGCACCCATCTCGCCGAGGCCGATAAAACCGATGTCCATCTATTGCTCCGTCTTCTAAAGAACCCGAAGTAGAGCACACTCATGCGACACGCGCAGGACAACAAGTAATACGGCGGGCAGCACAGCGAACCACGCGAGCGGTGCGATACTGCTCGCATGGTCATCGCGACATTCCGCTTCTACGAGGAGCTGAACGACTTTCTCGCCCGGCCGCTGCGCCGGCGCGAGTTCGCCTGCGTCTGCGCGCGCGGCGCGACGGCCAAGCACATGATCGAAGTGCTCGGCGTGCCGCATACCGAGGTCGAGCTGATTCTCGTGAATGGCGAATCGGTCGGTTTCAATCACCTGCTCGCGGAAAGCGACCGCGTCGCCGTCTATCCGAAGTTCGAAGCGCTCGACATTCAACCGTTGCTGCGCGTGCGCGAACGGCCGCTGCGCGTGACGCGCTTCATCGCCGACGCGCACCTCGGCGGCCTTGCACCGCTTCTGCGCCTTGCCGGTTTCGATACGCTCTACGACAACCACTATCCCGACGCCGACATCGAAGCGCTCGCCGCCGCGCAGCAGCGCATCGTGCTGACGCGCGACCGCGAGCTGCTGAAACGCCGCAACATCACGCATGGCTGCTACGTGCGCGCGCTGCGGCCGCGCGAGCAGTTTCGCGAAGTATTCGAGCGGCTCGATCTCGCGCGCAGCGTGCAGCCGTTTCGTTTGTGCCTGATGTGCAATGCGCCGCTGCGGCGCATTGCACGAGAAGAGGTCGGCCCGCGCGCGCCGCGCGGTGTGCTGCAGCGGCATAGCCGCTTCGTCACCTGCGACGTGTGCGAGCGCGTGTTCTGGGAAGGCACGCATTGGCAGAAAATGCGCGCATTGATCGACAGTGTTGCGACGGGAACGTCGGATCGCTCCGGCTAAGGGCGCGCTGCGTACAATGCTGGATTACCTATTTCGCAGAGGCCTTCCAGATGGCGATGAAAAAAACCGACCTTGAAAAGAACAAGGCACTGAAACTGAACAACGCAATGAAGCAAGCGGGCGTCGGCCGGGGCGGCACAGGTCTCGCGGCCGAGCCGAAGATCGACCGGCGCGAGCAACGCAAGCTCGATCAGGCGCAGGGCCTCGTTCCATTCGCGTGCAAGCTGAACAGCGAACTCGCGGAAGAACTGAAAACGCGCGCCGCCGCGCATCCGGACGGCATGAACGGCCTGCTGGACCAAATCATCCGACGCGGCCTCGCGGGCTGACGCCGAACCGCGCGCGTCGACACGCTCGCGGCGCACGGTTCGCGCGAATGCCGGGCCGGACCGCGAACCCGTCGCGCATGCAAAAAGGCCAGAGCACAAGCTCTGGCCTTTTTGCTGGCAACGCCTTGCCGCGCCCGACTGCGACGGCCCGCTAACGGCCCGGTGCAACGGTACGGCACGCGTGCCCGACGAACGGGCGTCAACTTAGTTCGTCGCGCCCTTGTCGTTCGTGCCGGCTGCCGACGCTGCGGCAGCAACCGGAGCGCGCTTGCCGTGGGTCTTCAGCTTCTTGATGTGATGCTTCTTCGGTGCAGGAGCGGCAGCAGCCGGCGCAGCGGCTGCGTCGGATGCCTGTGCGAATGCCTGAACCGAAACCAGCGCGATCGAAGCAGCTGCGAGCGAGACGATAACTTTTTTCATATGTTGTTCCCCAAACCGGACGACTGAGTCGAATGTGAAAGAAGACACCTGCACGGTAGAGCAGACAGGGCTTCACGGCGCCTTTTACTCCCCGCGAAAGAGTATTACCCAAGCGTAGGCGGTTTGTCATGCCCAAAACTCAATATGTATTTTCTGGGAGACAACGAGCTTTCGTGATGCTTTCACCCATCCTGAATAACGCACCAGGGACAACACCAGGCCGTTCGCCGCAAAGCTCGCCGATTCAAACAGGGCAGCGCTCGGCCGACGGTTACGCGATCGTCGCGCAAGTCGCGCCGCTTGCCTGTCCGGCCGCGAGACGCCCGCGTATCATGTGAACAATCTCCGGCCGGTCCGACGCCGGATACGTCATCCCGGCACCACGGGCCGCGCCTCGACAGCCTGCCCGCGCGCACCACCGCAAACGAATAACGCGCTTGCCGGCACGACCCACTCCAGAAACCCAAAAAACTTGAATTCCGATACCCGCCAACACCTGCGCGCCAACGTGCTGATGCTGATCGCCGCAATGATCTGGGGCTCCGCGTTTGTCGCGCAGCGGCTGAGCCTCGACGCGATCGGCCCGTTTCTGTTCACCGGCCTGCGCTTTCTGCTCGGCGCGCTCGTCGTGCTGACGATGATCGTCTGCGTACGCCGCCCGGCGCTCGCCGAACTGACGAGGCGCGAGCCGGGCGGTGCTCGCGAACTGCTCGGCGCCGGTGGACTGCTCGGTGTCGTGCTGGCCGTATCGATTTCATTGCAGCAGATCGGGCTGCAATACACGAAGATCGCCAACGCCGGCTTCATCAGTTCGCTGTATGTCGTGATCGTGCCGTTGCTCGGCGTGCTGTTTCGCCATAAAACCGGCCTCGGCACGTGGCTCGGCGCGCTGCTCGCGGCCGTCGGCATGTATTTTCTGAGCGTCGACGAACATTTCTCGATGCTATACGGCGACTGGTATCAGCTCGCGGGCGCGCTGGTGATTTCCGCGCAGATGATGCTCGTCGGCCGCTTCGCGGCGCGCCACGACACGCTGATGCTCGCGCTCGTGCAGTTCGTGACCTGCGGGCTCGTGTGCCTCGCAATCGGCCTCGCGGTCGAGCCGGTCAGCGTCGCGGTGCTCACACGCGCAGCGCCGACGATCGCGTATGGCGGAGCGATGTCGGTCGGCATCGCCTATACGATCCAGGTGGTCGCCCAAAAGCATGCGGCGCCGTCGCACGCGGCAGTGATCTTCAGCATGGAAGGCGTGTTCGCGGCCCTCGCCGGCTGGCTCGTGCTGGGAGAAACGCTGACGGCGCGCGCGCTGTCCGGCTGCGCGCTGATGCTGGCGGGATTAATCGTGTGTCAGGTGCTGCCGGGCTGGCGGCGCAACCGCGAACGCGTGCCGCAAGCGTCGTAAGCGGCAAACCCAGCGGTGCCTGTCCGATTGAAACCCTTCATGCGGCCCGCGGATGCGCATACAGCTTCGGCGTATCGGCGGTGGGCGGAAACACGCACCAGCAGCCGTCGTCGTGACGAAAGAAGAACAGGCCGCGCGCGCCCTCTTCCGACGACGTCTCCACCCGCACATAACGCCGGCCGCCCAAGCGCGTGCGGCTGAATTCCGTGACGTGAACCAGCGCCGAAGGCAGCGGCGCAAGCCACTTCTCGACCAGAAACCGCAGCGACTGCTCGCTTGCGGATCTCATGATCCGCTCCGGACCGGTTTGTCCTGATGGGCGTCGCGCGTGGACTCGATGCTGTCGCCGTCGTCGGCGGCATGTTCGTCGGTTTCGGCGGCGGCCAGCGCCATCGCCCGATTGGTCGCTGCCGCCCTCAAGGTACTGCAATGAGCCGCATGCCGAAGGTCCGAGAGAAGACGGACGAGTTGTCGTGCTGATCTGCGTTTCATACATCCCCCCGCATTGCACCAAGAACCTCAGAAATCACTTTAACTCTATGCCGGGATGGCTCGGTGCCCAAATGTTTTTGACTAAATAGCAACAGTTGCGCTTGCAAAAAGAAAGCGCGCAATCTTCATGCCGCGGTTCGAATGTGCGCGTCCGGCGCGCGAGGGTCTGTGCGGTGGCGAGCTCTTCGCGTCGCGCGAACTGCGGGCTGTCGCACACGGCGAAAGGCGCTCGAGGCGACAGGTTATCCACAACAAGCTATGAACAACGTCGGGATATCCCGTCGAACAGCTTGTGTGCGAAATCTTGATAAAGACGGGTGCCGGTCAACGTGCTGCCGAACTTATCCCGCTTATGTAGTTTTTCTACAACCGTGTTCCGCAGGGTTATGGGTTTTGCATCACCTTGATGAAGCGAGGAATTTTGGCGTTATCCACAGAACGGGTAAGCCTTTGTTAACTATTACTACATATGTATACGTATGAAGTAAAAAACATAGGATAAGTCCCGCTGCGCGCGCGGATGACAGGCTGGGCAGCGCTTGATCGACCTGAATCCGCAGGCTGCACCGCGATGTTGGCCGCCTCGACGTTTATGGTGCGGGGCTCGCTCCGCTCGCCGGCTGGATGCCGGCCGCCTGGCCGATCGCATCGGGCAAAGTAGGAGCCAGCGCGGGGACCGCCACTGGCGCCGCAGCGGCAATTGACGCGTGAACCGGCTCAGGAACCGCGGTGGGCGTCGTCACCGGAACCGGCGCCGATGCAGGCTCCGGTGCAAGTACCGGCGTCGGCATCGGTTCGGGGGCCGGCAGCACGCGCGTTTCGATTGTGCTGCTCGTCACCGGCTGTGTGCGCACGACGGTTTGCAGGTAGTGATCGACGAGGCCGAAGAAACGGTCGTAGAACTTGCCCGACGGAATCGTCTCGCTCGATATCTTGACCATCGCGTCGCTGTTCGAGCGGATCGGCAGCGACAGCGAGCCAAGCACGCTCAGCCCGACGCTCGCCGAGGTATCGCTTTTCTTCAGCGCGAAGCCGTTCTGCACCGCGTTCACGTAGACGATGCTCGTGCTGGCCGCCTCTTCTCCCGGCGTACACACCACATGAAATTCGACGACTACGTGGGTATCGCTCGTCGGCTGGAAATTCTTCGTGCCGTCGACGGTATCGGGACGCGCCATCGTCGTCAGATAGCCTTGGCTCAGCAAGGCGCGGCGCGCGGCTTCGCAGGCGTCGGTCGTGCTCGAATTGAAGTTGCGGGCGTACGGGCTCGCACCGGTTTCGAACAATTCCTGCTGGAATTGCGGTTGCGGTGTGCTGCTGCATGCCGCGAGCGCCAGCAGCCCGAACAGGGCCGCGGCGGTGGTTCTGGAAAACGGGATCTGCATGATCGAGTACAAGGAGCGCCGCATGGGCGCGAATGGAAATGCATTGTAGAGCGCGCCGCCGGGTGTGCGTAAAAGCGTGCAGCGGGAACCTGTCACCGCGTGGCGGTGAGTGACAAAGAGACGAAACCGGGGAGGGTTGCGTGGATGCCGCGACAGTCAGCATTCGCAGTGATTGCAGCAGCCTCTGATACGGAAAGTAGGCTGAAGCGAAGGGAAAACCGTGCGGATGCGGTTAATTCGATGCGGTACGCGCCGAGCCTGAAACCGAACGTGTGGCCGGAGCCGAAGTGGCGGCCGAAGAGGAAGACACGGAAGACGCCGTCACCGCCGCACTCGCGGGTTGCACCGCCGGCACGCTAAACGCATCGGCCCACTGATTCGCCCCGGCGCAACGATCGGCCTCGCACGGCACGGCCTGGCTGTCGGCATGCTGCGTGTCGTTCTGCGGCGGAGCGATTGCGGCGAAGTCTTCGACGCGCAAGCTCACCTTCTGCGCATATGCCTTCGATCCGCCGTAGCTCTTCAGCGCGGCGCTCAGATCGCCGTTGGCCGAGCGCATATAGCCGTAAAGGATTGCCGAGCCGGCTTCGATGTTCGCGCCCGGCTCGGTGAGGTCCTTGACGTTGCGCAGCAGTCCGCGATGCGCCTGCGGCACGACCTGCATGAGCCCCGTCGCGCCGTTGGCACCGCGGGCTTTTTCCTTGAAACGGGATTCGATCGAGATGATGGCGAGCAGTAGCGCCGGCGGGAGGGAGTATTTGGAGGAGGCGGACTGCACCGCGTCGGAAATCTTTTGAGCTTTGTCCTTGGCCAGGCCGAATTTGTGCGTGAGATACGCCGATATTCGGTCGCTGTTTTCGTCGGCTGCTGCGGTTTGCATCAGGCCTAACGAAAGCACGATCAGGCAAAGTAACCGGCTCATAACGGGGACGGAAGGTAGCGGCAATCCTCGCATTATATCCCTGCCCTGTTGTCCGACACTGGGTCATTACAAATTTTGTCTTTTAAATCAAGGGGAATCGGGATGCGGGTCGGTTGCCTGAACGACTCTCTCTTGGGATAAAAGCCACCAGGTAGCGGTGCGAGTAACGAAGGCGACGTGGTCACCCGCTGTTTATCTCCAAAATTTATTCTGTTAGTTGCATTTATGGATCGACAGCGGTTGCAAGCGGAGATTTGAGACAATGGGTGCGGTCCGCACGCCCGTCAGCGCGAACTCTGGCTGCACAGCGTTCTCTTGCTGGCGTGCCGGTTCGGCGAATAACCGATGTTTTCAACCATGAGCAAAACCGCATTCATTCCCAGCGTCCCCGGCACGTCGGAGGACGATTTCGACATTTCGGCGACCGCGAAGATGGCCGGCTATCGGCGCTTCTACGGCGTGCTGAAAGTCGTGCGCAACACCGACGGCCGCGTGCTGTTTCCGTTCGACGGCGCACCGGAGCTCGGTCCGCATGCGACGCGGCTCGAAGCGATTGCCGCCGCGCAGGTGTACGGAGAGCATATCGTCACGAGCGATCTGGCCCGACCGGAGCTTTAGCCGCGAGGCGTTGCGCCTGTGCATGCGACGACGGCGGCAGTGACAGCAGGTTGCCCGCATATGGCAAACAAGGCCGCAACAGCGAACAGGCGCAATGAAAAATGAACAAGAAGACCGACATGGAAAGCGCGATGAGCCACGACAGGAAGCATGACAGGAGCCGTCGGCGCACGGCGAGGCTACCGGTTGCGGCGCTCTGCGGCGCGGCTCTGTTCGCGAGCGCGTTGGCTCAACCCGGCTTCGCGCAGGACACCGCCGTCGCCGCCGATACCGTGCAAGCGGCGCTGCGTGAAGCGGACGTCGTTCATATGCGCGTGCACGTCGCCGCCGTCGATGCCGCCAGCAATCGTGTGCTGCTGCGTGGTCCGCGCGGCCAACTCGCCGACGTCGAGGTCAACCGGGGCATCGCGGACGTGAGCCGGTTGCGTGTCGGTGATCGCCTCAACGTCGCGTATCAGCAGGCGATGCTGATTCGCATCGAGAAGCTCGCAACCCACGGTGTGCGCGAGCGCACCGAAACGACGCTCGCACTGCCGGCATCGGCGGGCGTGGTGTCGTCCGCGCATCGGGTGCGGATCGTCGCGACTGTCGTCAGGATCGATGGCAAGAACCGCACGGTGACGCTGCGTGGACCGAAACATCGGCAACTGCTGCAAGTCGCGCGCGATATTCCGCTCGACGAACTCCACGTTGGCGAGAGCGTGCGCGCCGAGTTCGTGTCGGCGGCGGCGGTGTCGTTGGTGAGAGAGTGAGCGCCGCGTTGTAGGGCAAGCTCGCGCCGGCGTATCCGTGTCCGGGAATGGGCGGATTGTTTGCCACCTGCGCCGAACCCGATTTGAGGAAACGGGAATACGCTTGCCGATAAACGCGCGCGCTTCCGAAGCCAAGCGCCGCGCGGTTGGATATACGCAGCCCGCCTCGATTCCGTCGGCCATACCACGACGACATACCGAGGCGGCAATGCATGCGCATCAATCAGCGCATGCGCACGCTTCTAGCCGCCCCGGCCGCCGCGCGCGCCGCAAGCACGCCACCGAGCGCGCCGCCGATATGGCTCTGCCACGACACACCGGGATAGACCGGCAGCACGCCGAACAGCATGCTCAGACCGTAGCTGCTCACGACGACCAGCGCCACGACGATCGAGACGAGATTGCGCGTGTAGTAACCGCGCGCAACCAGATAGCCCGCATAGCCAAACACCAGGCCGCTCGCGCCGATATGCACCGAATAAGGCGCGCCCAATAACCACGCGCAGAGACCCGCGCCCAGCATTGCGCCGAGGGTCGCGCGCCAGAAGCCGGCGATGTCCGGCCACGTGCACAACCAGCCGAGAACGAGCAGCCCGCTCGTGTTGGCGGCGATGTGCGCGAGGTTCGCATGCAGCCACGGCGCAAACAGGATGCCTTGCAGGCCGCCGAACGTGCGCGGCACGACACCGTGCTCGTTCAGATGGAGGAAAGGCAACGCGGCCGACAGAAAGAACACCGCCCACATCGAGCTGACGAAGAGCGCGAGCAGTACGGCTCGAGTTTTGAGTTGGGCGGTGAACGTCGCGGTTCGCATTGGGTCGGAAGCCGAGGTCTTCATGTGTCGATGATGCCCTGCGTGGTATCGGCCGAGCGTAGTCGATAGGGTGCCGCCGCGTCGAGCCGTCGTGGAAAAAACGGATTAAGCCGACACGGCATGGGCGCTTCGCCACGCTGGGTCATTGCACTTTCTTTTGGCGAATCATGCCGCGGTTTCGCTTTCAGAATTCCGCTATGCTGAAGACGCGACAGTCGTTGAATCCGGCAGCGTCACCTCATCGGGCAAAGGCTATTTGCTTGACCACGACGACGAAATAAAACAATCGAGATAATCCGATGAAGCGGTTATTGAGTGTTGCGGCGATAGGATTCTGCATGACTCTTTCGGCGTGCGCGAGTCGCGATCAGTCCGGTCACGCGGCTACGGCCCCCGATAACACGCCCATAGGCACCGGGTACGTCACGAACGTGCTGCTTCCAGGCGGGCAAAACGCGAATGGGGATACTGGCCGAGGCAGCCGGAGTGCGAGGGAGAATACTGGGGTCAACGGGGTCAACGGGGTCAACGGGGTCAACGGGGTCAACGGCGTTGCCGGGTCCGTGGGCCCTCAAGGTGCCGCCGGCAAGCCCGGCGAACAGGGGGCAAAAGGCGACACCGGTGCGAAAGGCGAGCGTGGCGAACGCGGAGAGAAAGGCGATCGCGGCGACTCGGGCAGCAAGGGCGAGAGAGGCGATCGCGGTGAAAAGGGTGACCGGGGCGAAACAGGCGACCGCGGCGAACCCGGGCCTCCCGGCCGTGATGGTCTGCAAGGCCCTGCCGGCGTTTCGCTGGTCAGTTTGCTCTACCCGCAAGGAAAGTCGGCGGATGGCAACAACAATCCCAAACCGGATGGAGGTTCCGGCTCGCCCCCAGAGAACCTCCTGACCTCTCTCGCAAAACTCGTCACGGCATTGACGCCGATCATTCTCGCTTTGCTCGAGATATGGAAACGCAACCTCTCCGCGGGTCGCCCACCGACTCTGCGGGAATCGAGAGAATACGCGGAAAGCAAGATATCTCACTCGCCCGATCTCTCCGAATTCGACCGTGAGAAGCTCATTGCCGCGCTCACGAGGCAGGACTTCAACCGGCGTCGGGCCCTATACCGGGCCCGACGCAACAGAACCCGCGAGCAATCGAATATTGCCCGCGTGCTTCAGTTGCTTATCGTGTGCTGTGGACTCGTCGGTATCGTCTATCTCGGTTACGAGTTGCTCGTTTCGCTGTTGATATTCATTTGCGCGTACACACTGATCCTTTCCGTTGCGCTTCTCTGTTGCGCACTGGCGAAGAAACTGCTCGACGAAAAATCGCACAAAAAGAATCTTCTCGAATTCAGAGTGCGATTGATGGAAATGAAGTACGCGCACGAACTCAATATGTCCCGGCAGCGCTTTGACGAGCAAATGAAACTGCTTCAGGAAGGGAATGCGCGGCGGGATCGTAGCAATAAATTCGAGTTGTAGCTGTGTGCCGGAGAGAAGCGAGAGGCGGGATACCATAGCATCCCGCCCAAAGCTCACTCGACAGTCACCGACTTCGCCAGATTCCGCGGCTTATCCACATCCGTCCCCCGCGCACATGCCGTGTGATACGCGAGCAACTGCAACGGCACGACGTGCAGGATCGGCGACAGCAGCCCGTAGTGCTCCGGCATCCGGATCACATGCAGCCCCTCGTCGTTGACGATCTTCGTATCCGAATCGGCGAACACGTAAAGCTCGCCGCCACGCGCGCGCACTTCCTGAATATTCGACTTCAGCTTTTCGAGCAGCGCATCGTTCGGCGCGACCGTGACCACCGGCATCGCTTCGGTCACGAGCGCGAGCGGCCCATGCTTGAGCTCGCCGGCCGGATACGCCTCGGCATGGATATACGAAATTTCCTTGAGCTTCAGCGCGCCTTCGAGCGCGATTGGATAGTGCAGGCCGCGGCCGAGGAACAGCGCATGCTCCTTGCGCGAAAACTCTTCCGACCACGCGATGATCTGCGGCTCGAGCGCCAGCACGCTGTTCAGCGCGGCGGGCAGATGGCGCAACTGCTTCAGATAGTCCGCTTCCTGCGTGTCGCTCAGGTGACCGCGCAGCTTCGCGAGCGTGGCCGCGAGCACGAACAGCGCGACCAGTTGCGTCGTGAACGCCTTCGTCGATGCAACGCCGATCTCGCGGCCCGCATGCGTGAGGAACGACAACTCCGTCTGCCGCACCATCGCGCTCGTGCCGACGTTGCAGATCGCGAGCGTGTGCGCGTGGCCGAGCGCCTGTGCGTGCTTGAGCGCCGCGAGCGTATCGGCTGTTTCGCCCGACTGCGAGATCACGACCACGAGCGACTTCGGATTCGGCACCGACTCGCGATAGCGATACTCGCTCGCGATCTCGACCTGGGTCGGAATCTTCGCAATCGATTCGAGCCAGTACTTCGCGGTGAGCCCCGAGTAGTAGCTCGTGCCGCACGCGAGAATCAGCAGGCTGTCGATCTCGCCGAACACCTTGCTCGCGCTGTCGCCGAAGATCCACGGATCGAACGCATCGGTCTGCGGAATCGTGTCGGTGATCGCGCGCGGCTGCTCGAAAATTTCCTTCTGCATGAAGTGGCGATACGGGCCGAGTTCGACCGCGCCGCCATAGGCCGCGACCTGGCGCACTTCGCGCTGCGCGCGCTCGCCGTTGCGATCGGCGATACGCACGCCGTCGAGCGACAGTTCGCACACGTCGCCTTCCTCAAGGAAGATGAAGCGTTCGGTGCTGCCCGCGAGCGCGAGCGCGTCCGAGGCGAGGAAGTTCTCGCCGTCGCCGAGCCCGACCACGAGCGGCGAGCCCTGGCGCGCGCCGACCACCGTGTGCGGCTGGTCCTTGTGCAGCACCGCGATCGCATACGCGCCGTGCAGTTGCGCGATCGCTTCGCGCACCGCCGCGAACAGATCGCCGCGATACAGGCTGTGGATCAGGTGCGCGATAACCTCGGTGTCGGTCTGCGAAACGAACGTGTAACCCTTGCCACGTAGCATCTCGCGCAGTGTTTCGTAATTCTCGATGATGCCGTTGTGTACCAACGCGAGCGCGTCGCGCGAGAAGATCGGGTGCGCGTTGTCGGTGACCGGCGCGCCGTGCGTGGCCCAGCGCGTATGCGCGATGCCCGTCACGCCTTCGAGCTGCCCGTCGCGCACCTGGTCGTCGAGGTCGGCGACGCGCGCGACGCTGCGCGCGCGGCTCGGTCCGTTCGCGCCGAGCACGGCGACGCCGCACGAATCGTAGCCGCGATATTCGAGGCGCCGGAGTCCTTCGATCAGGACGGGAACGATATTACGTTGCGCAACCGCGCCGACAATGCCGCACATGGTTTATTCCTTTTCAGAGCCGGATTCGGGAAGCGCGCCTCGCGCGCCGTCTCCGTCAGTTTTTCTTCTTGACCGGGCGCACGTAGCCCGTTTTGCTCGTTTGAGTCTTGTCATTCAGCACCAGCGCATCGGGCTCGACGTCTTTCCAGACCGTCGTGCCCGCCGCGATCGTCGCGCCACGCCGCACGCGCACCGGCGCAACCAGTTGCGTGTCCGAGCCGACGAACACGTCGTCTTCGATCACGGTGCGGAATTTGTTCGCGCCGTCGTAGTTGCAGGTAATCGTGCCCGCGCCGATGTTCACGCGCGCGCCGATATCCGCGTCGCCGATATAGGTGAGATGGTTCGCTTTCGAGCCATGGCCGAGCACTGCGTTCTTGATCTCGACGAAGTTCCCCACGTGAGACTCGTCTTGCAGCGCCGCGCCGGGACGCAAGCGCGCGTACGGGCCGAGCACGGCCTTCGCGCCGACTTCTGCGCCTTCGATATGCGTGAACGCGTCGACGCGCGTGCCCGCGCCGATGTTCGCGTTGCGGATCACGCAGTTCGGGCCGATTGTCACGTTGTCGGCCAGCGTCACGCGGCCTTCGAATACGCAGTTCACGTCGATCGACACGTCGCGGCCGCATTCGAGCGTGCCGCGCACGTCGAGGCGCGCCGGGTCGGCGAGCGTCACGCCCGCGACGAGCAGCGCGTCGGCCACGTTGCGCTGATGAATCCGTTCGAGTTCGGCGAGCTGCTGCTTGCTGTTCACGCCGAGCGTTTCCCACTCGTCGTCGGGCTGCGTGGTGACGACTTCGAGGCCGGCTTCGATCGCCATTTCGACCGCGTCGGTCAGATAGAACTCGCCTTGCGCGTTGTCGTTTTTCAGCGCCGCGAGCCAGCCGGCGAGCCGCGCGGTCGGCGCGACGATGATGCCGGTGTTGATCTCGGCGATCTTCAACTGCTCGGGGCTCGCGTCCTTCTGCTCGACGATGCGCTGCACCTTGCCGCTCGGGTCGCGCACGATGCGGCCGTAGCCGCTCGGGTCGTCGAGCGTGACGGTGAGCACGCCGTAGCCGTCGCGGCCCGCGCGTTCGGTGAGCGCCTGCAGCGTTTGCGCGCGCGTGAGCGGCACGTCGCCGTACAGCACGAGGGTGGGTCGCGAGGGATCGAGCAGCGGCAACGCCTGCTGCACCGCGTGGCCGGTGCCGAGCTGCTGCTCCTGCACCGCGAATTGAATGTCGGGCGCCGCGACCGCTTCACGCACGGCCTCGGCGCCGTGGCCGATCACGACGATCAGACGCGCGGGCTTCAGCGCGCGAGCGGTGTCGATGACATGAGCGAGGAGCGGCTGGCCAGCCAGGGGATGGAGCACCTTGGGAAGCGCGGAACGCATGCGCTTGCCGGTACCCGCCGCCAAAATCACGATGTTCATGGCGTCGGCAATCAGACGAGTTTGGAGCCGACGATTCTAGCATGCTGCACCCGCAAAAAAGGCCGCGGGTGCGGCCTTGGCGGGAACAGAAGGCCAGCGGAAAAGCGCCGGCATATCCGCAAAATCGGGCGCTTTTCGCGGGCGGCTCTCAGAGGTCGTCGAACTGGACCAGCGAGATGGTCTTCGCGCCGGTGAGCGGTGCGCCCTCGTCGCTGCCGGTCGAGCACGGCTCTTCGTCGAAGGCGATGTCGCCGTTCGGATCGGCTTCGCCGCTCGCGCGCAGCCCCGCGAACGGGAACAGCTGATGGTCCATCAGATGCGACGGCACCACATTCGAGAGCGCGTTGAACATGTTCTCGATACGGCCCGGGAAGCGCTTCTCCCAGTCGCGGACCAGCGCCTTCATTTCGGCCCGCTTCAGGTTCGGCTGGCTGCCGCACAGATTGCACGGAATGATCGGAAATTCGCGCAGCTCCGCGTATTTTTCCAGATCGGTTTCCTTCACGTAGGCGAGCGGCCGGATCACGATGTTCCTGCCGTCGTCCGATTGCAGCTTCGGCGGCATGCCCTTCAGCTTGCCGCCGTAGAACAGGTTCAGGAGCAGCGTCTGGAGGATGTCGTCGCGATGGTGGCCGAGCGCGATCTTGGTCGCGCCGAGTTCGCCCGCGACGCGGTACAGGATGCCGCGCCGCAGCCGCGAGCACAGCGAGCAGGTGGTCTTGCCTTCGGGCACGAGCCGCTTGACGATGCTGTAGGTGTCCTGGTTCTCGATATGAAACGGGATGTCGAGCTGCGTCAGGTATTCGGGCAGCACGTGCTCGGGGAAGCCCGGCTGCTTCTGGTCGAGATTCACCGCGACGATGTCGAAATTGATCGGCGCGCGCTCGCGCAACCGCATCAGGATGTCGAGCATCGCGTAGCTGTCCTTGCCGCCCGACAGGCAGACCATCACCTTGTCGCCGTCCTCGATCATGTTGTAGTCGCCGATCGCCTGGCCGACCTGGCGCGCGAGGCGCTTGAACAGCTTGTTGTTCTCGTACGCCTCTTTCTGCTCGCGGCGCGTGAGCGGCGACTTCGGGGCGCGGACGGTTTTCGTGGCCGTAGCGGTTTCGCTGGCTTCGACGGCGTCGACCGCGCTTTGCGCCGCCGCCTGTGCCAGGGCTTCGGCGTGAGCGTCGTGCCGGCCTTCGTTGAGCGTTTGCGGAGCGTTCATCGCTCAAATCTCCTTGATGCGAAAGACTTCGACGCCGACCGCGTCGCAGTCCGGATAGACGTCCGGCTTCTCGGTCGACACGCGCGCGGCGCGCACGTGCGGATGTTCGAGCATCGTCGTTACGACGTCGTCGCACAGCGTTTCCTGCAGATGGATATGGCCTTGCGCGACGCGCTGCGCGATGGTCGAGCGCATGAAGTCGTAGTCGACGACTTCGTTGAGCTTGTCGTGCACCGGTGTGGACAGCGACAGCGGCACGAACAGTTCGACGTTGATGACGACGCGCTGCTCGCCGCGCTTTTCGAAGTCGTGCACGCCGATATTGATGTGCACCTCGTAATTGCGCAGAAAGAGCCGGCGGCAATCGGCAAGCCGGGGATGCGAAAGAGCGTCAAACATGTTCGTTCCAGTCAAAAAAGCGTGCGTGGCACGCAAAGGGGCGCTTCACCACGCGCACCGGCCGCCTCGGCAAGGCAGGCCGCGCGCGTGTCAGGCGCCCGTCAAAAACATCACGTCGCGCGGCAGCGGCACGAGATGCTGCCCGCCGTCGACCACCAGCGTCGTTCCGGTGACGCCGGCTGCATCCGCGAGATACAGCGCGGCGGCGACGATATCCTCGGGCCGCGACGCACGGCCCAGGGGCGTCGTTCGGTGAGCGGCTTCGAAGCCGTCCGGCGTCTGATCGGCCGATTGCAGCGTGAGGCCGGGCGCGAGCCCGACCACGCGGACCTTCGGCGCGAGCGCCTGGGCCAGTGCGACCGTCGCGGTCTGCAAGGCCGCCTTCGACAGCGTGTACGACAGGTAATCCGGATTCATGTTGTACAGCTTCTGGTCCAGCACGTTGATGACCACCGCGCGCTGGCTTTCGTCGCGCAAGGCGGCCTCGGGTGTCGCCTCGAACAGCATGCGCGCGAGCACGAGCGGCGCGCCGAGGTTCATCGCGGTCAGCTTGAGCAGCAGCTCGTAGCCGACGTCGCGCGCCGTGTCTTCCTCGAAACGCGACGCGTTGTTGACGATGCACGTGGGCCGCCCGAGCGCCGCGGTACAGGCCGGCAAAAGCCGCTCGACCTGCGCCTCGTCGCCGAGTTCGGCATGCAGCGCGACCGCGCGGCGGCCCATTGCGGCGATCCGCGCGACCACTTCGTCGGCTTCCTCGCGCGACGCGCCGTAGTGAACGGCGACGTCCCAGCCGCGCGCGGCAAAGCCGAGCGCGAGCGCGCGCCCAATACGGCGCGCCGCGCCCGTAATCAGCACGACGCGGGACGCGTCAGGCCGCCGGGCGGGCGGCCCGTCCGGCGGCGCTTCGGCCGCGCGGGCAGCGGTGTGCGAAGAGACGGTCATTTACAATGCGGGGATGAATCCGAAAGCTCACCAACCCGATAGTTTACCTGCTCCCGGCCCGAGCGCGCTCGCGCAGTCCGAAGCGCTCATCGCGCAGATTCGCGCGGAGCTCGACGCGGCCGGCGGCTGGCTGCCGTTCGACCGCTATATGGAGCGCGCGCTGTACGCGCCGGGGCTCGGCTATTACAGCGGTGGCGCGCGCAAATTCGGGCTGCGCGGCGACGACGGCAGCGACTTCGTGACCGCGCCGGAACTCTCGCCGCTGTTCGCCGCGACGCTCGCGCGTCCGGTAGCCGAGGCGTTGCGGGCGAGCGGCACGCGCGAGGTAATGGAGTTCGGCGCCGGCACCGGCAAGCTCGCGGCCGGATTGCTCAATGCGCTCGACGCGCTGGGTGCGGCGGGTGCCGAATTCGACCGCTACTCGATCGTCGATCTGTCGGGCGAGTTGCGCGAGCGTCAGCGCGAAACGATCGCGGCGGCCGCGCCCGCGCTGCTCGCGAAAGTGCGCTGGCTCGATGCGCTGCCCGAGCGCTTCGAGGGCGTCGTGATCGGCAACGAGGTGCTCGACGCAATGCCGGTGCGGCTCTTCGCGCATCGCGGCGGCGTATGGCACGAGCGCGGCGTGGCGTGGCGCGACGGCGCGTTCGCGTTCGACGACCGGCCGGTCGCGGCCGCCGAGGACCTTGCGCGGCTGGCGGAAATCGATGCCACCCGCGACACCCTCGGCGAAGACTATCTGACCGAAACGCATGAAGCCGCCAGCGCATTCACGCGCACGATCTGCGCGATGCTCGCGCGCGGCGCGATCCTGCTGATCGACTACGGCTTTCCGCGTCACGAGTACTACCATGGCCAGCGCGCGCAGGGCACGCTGATGTGCCACTACCGGCACCGCGCGCACGGCGATCCGTTCCTGTACCCGGGCTTGCAGGACATCACCGCGCACGTCGAATTCACGGGCATCGCCGAGGCGGGCGTCGAGACGGGCGCGGACCTGCTCGGCTTCACATCGCAGGCGCGCTTCCTGATGAACGCGGGCATCACCGAGGCGCTCGGCGAAATCGACCCTGCCGATACCGCACGCTTTCTGCCTGCCGCGAATGCGGTGCAGAAGCTATTGTCCGAGGCAGAGATGGGCGAGCTGTTCAAGGTGATCGCCTTTTCGCGCGGACTCGATGATACGCTGCGCGCATTTTCGAGCGGCGATCGCTCGTATACGCTGTGATTTCCGCCCGGCCCGGGCTCGAGGACTCGCGATGATCCGCTGGCTTCTGACCACCTTCATTGCCGTCGCAGTGCTGTCGTCCTGCTGGCCGTGGCTCAGGAAGCTCGGCATCGGCCGGATGCCCGGCGACGTGACCTTGCGGCTGTTCGGCCGGGAGTATCCGTTTCCGTTCATGTCGACGCTGGTACTGTCGATGCTGTTGTCGCTGCTGGCGCGGGCGTTGTAGGCATTGGCGGTTTCGCGGCGCTCGCCGCGCCGCCCTGATGGCGATGACCGGGACTGACGGCGGCGACAGCGGCCCAAACCGCGTGTACAGCCGCATCGCCCGCGAGAGCCTGTAGCCGACACCGCTTCCATTGCACGGCAGCACGCACAAGCCGCACGGCCTGCGGATTTGACAGTGGGCACTCACCTCAGCGACGGCGGCCAATCCACCCGCACC
Source organism: Paraburkholderia sp. Cy-641 (assembly GCF_011752945.1). Taxonomy (NCBI): domain Bacteria; kingdom Pseudomonadati; phylum Pseudomonadota; class Betaproteobacteria; order Burkholderiales; family Burkholderiaceae; genus Paraburkholderia; species Paraburkholderia sp. Cy-641. The sequence goes on along the minus strand of NZ_VWWM01000041.1, from coordinate 31,945 downwards.
GCTACGGCCCGCCAACACCCCCTAAGCAATCGCCGCTTCCACCGCCCGAATGCGCTCCTGATGCACGGCGTCCTTGATACCGGCCGGCGCATCGGCGAAACGCTTCGCGACCGCTCCCGCATCGACGCCGCGCGCGGCGACCAACGCCACCCTGAGCCGCTCCGCCTGCGGATAATCGCGCGTCTCGAAGCCAAGCCGCCCGCGCGCGTCGGACTCGCACGCCTGCAACGCCTCGGCGAAGCGCGCCGGCTTTCGGATCGCGTCGCTGCGCTCGAAAAGCCGCACGAGCGCGGCCGCGCCCATTTCCATCACGCGATGAATATTGCCGTGCTCGCGCGCCACCAGCAGCGCGAGGTCGCGGCACTCGTTCGGCACGCGCAGCCGCTCGCACAGCGGCTTGAGCAGATCGACGCTGCGGCCCTCATGGCCGATGTGGCGCGGCAGCACGTCCTCGGGCGTGGTCGCCTTGCCGAGATCGTGCGTGAGCGCCGCAAAGCGCACCGGCAGCGCATAGCCCTGCTGTGCGGCATGGTCGAGCACCATCATCACGTGGACGCCCGTATCGACCTCGGGGTGATAGTCGGCGCGTTGCGGCACGCCGAACAGCGCGTCGATCTCGGGCAAAATCCGCGCGAGCGCGCCGCACTCGCGCAGCACCGCAAACATCCGCGACGGCTTCTTCTCCATCAGCCCGCGCGACACCTCCTGCCACACACGCTCGGCCACCAGCGCGTCGGCCTCGCCTTCCGCGACCATCGCGCGCATCAGCGCCCTCGTTTCGGGCGCGACGGTGAAATCGACGAAACGCGCCGCGAACCGCGCGATGCGCAGAATCCGCACCGGGTCTTCGAGGAACGCGGCGCTGACGTGGCGAAAAAGCCGCGCCTGAAGATCGGCCTGGCCATTGAACGGATCGACGACCGGCCCGCTCAGCTCGCCGTCCGGACGCACCTCGCGCGCCATCGCGTTGATCGTCAGATCGCGCCGCGCGAGGTCCTCTTCGAGCGTGACGTCGGGTGCGTAGAAAAACTGGAAGCCGTGATAGCCGGCCGCCGTCTTGCGCTCGGTGCGCGCGAGCGCGTACTCCTCGTGCGTCTGCGGATGCAGGAATACCGGGAAGTCCTTGCCGACCGGACGATAACCCTGCGCCACCATCTGCTCGGGCGTCGCGCCCACCACCACGTAATCGCGATCCTGCACCGGCACGCCGAGCAGTTCGTCGCGGATCGCACCGCCTACTGCATAGATATTCATGGGCATTCGTCTTGATAGGGAATCGCGTGCGTTTCGCCGTGCGCGGCCTCGATCCACGCAGCGACCGCGGGCAGCGCGGTGACTCGCTCGACATAGGCCGCGGCCGCGGCCGCAGCCGACAACGCCGGCTGCCATGTGTTGAAGCGCATCGCGACCGGCGCGTACATCGCATCGGCAATGCCGAACTCGCCGAACAGGAACGGGCCGCCATAGCGTTGCAGGCAATCGCCCCAGAGCGCCTCGATGCGCGCGATATCGGCGAGCACGCCGGGCTTCGCGTTCTTGCCCGGGAACGACGCGCGAATGTTCATCCACATGTTCGAGCGCAGTTCGCCGAAGCCCGAATGCATCTCGGCGCTGACGCTGCGCGCGTGTGCGCGCGCCGCCGCGTCGCGCGGCCACAGCGCATGCTGCGGGAAACGCTCGGCGAGCGTTTCGGCGATCGCGAGCGAATCCCACACGGCCTGCCCCGCGTCGTCGATCAGGCAGGGCACCTTGCCGGGTCCGCGCGGCGCCTGAGCGAGCACCTTCGCGTTCGTGTCCGGCTCGTTCAGCAGGATCAACGCCTCATCGAACGGAATGCCGAAATGCTTGAGCAGCAGCCATGGACGCATGGACCATGACGAGTAGTTTTTGTCGCCAATGAGAAGTTTCATGCCTGGCAGGAAAGAAGAGTGAGAAAGGAAATGGGCAAGGCTTCAGCGTCCGGCGTTCGCGCGGAAGTCATCGAGACGCGAACGCGTGGCCGAGCCGCTCAGATACGTCGGCACGATCGCCTCGATGCTGGTCGGTTCGAGCCCGAGTTCGGGCGCGAGCGGTCCGCTCAGCACGTTGTCGACCTTCATCGAATCGAGATTGTCGCGCGAAATCGCCGGTTCGCCGGGTGCCATTTCGAAGCTCAGCGCCTGCAAACGCGCAAGCGTTTCGGGCAGCCGGATGATGCGCGCATGCTTGCCGATCACGTCGCCGCAATACGCGACGAGGTCTTCGAGCGTATAGACGGTCGGGCCGCCGAGTTCGTAGGTGCGGCCGCTGGCGGCGTCGAGATCGAGCACGTTGACGATCGCCTTCGCCACGTCGCCGACATAGACCGGCTGGAATTGCGCATCGGGCATCGCGAGCGGAATCACCGGGAACACGCGTTGCAGGAATGCGAACTTGTTGAGGAACTGGTCGCCGGGACCGAACACGACCGATGGCCGAAAAATCGTCCACGCGACGTTCGCCGCATGCACGGCCTTCTCGCCGTCGCCCTTCGAGCGCGAGTACATGCTCGGGCCGTTCGGATTGGCGCCGAGCGCGCTCAGATGAATCAGCCGATGCACGCCCTTGCCTTCGCAGGCGGCGACGATGCGCGTCGGCAGATCGACATGCGCGTGCGCGAACTCGGCACCATAGGGTTTGCCGCGTTTGCCGTGCAGCACGCCGATGAGGTTGATCGCGCAGTCGGCGCCCTCGACGAAACGCGCAAGCTGGACCGGATCGAACACGTCGGTTTCGATCACGTCGATCGGCAGCATGGTGAGATGGCGCGCGTTGTAGCGCCGCCGTGTGGCGATGCGCACGTCCTTGCCCATCTCGACGAGCGCGTTGACGAGCTGGCTGCCGATAAACCCGGAGCCGCCGATGATCGCAATGGCTTGATGTCGCATTTTCGACTCCCAGCTGGAAGCCGCGGCAACGGCTGGCGAGGCGCGCCGCAACCCCGGAGCGAGGTCGCGGCGGCATGGCGCTTACGGTGCGATGTAACCCAGGCGCGCCTTCAGCGATTGCGGACGGCCTTCGAACAATGCCGCGTAGTAGACCGTGTTGGACAGCACATTCTTGACGTAGTCGCGGGTTTCCTGGAACGGAATCGCCTCGGCGAAGATCGCACCTTCGACCGGGCGCTGCAGCGACTGCCGCCAGTTGCGCGGACGGCCCGGACCTGCGTTGTAGCCGGCGGTAGCCAGCACGGCGGACCCGTCGAATTGATTGTAGATCATCGCCAGGTAGTTCGTGCCGAGCAGGATGTTGGTGTTGATGTCGTTCATCTGCTCGCGCGACACCGGGCCGAGACCGATCTTCTTCGCGACCAGTTGCGCGGTGGCCGGCATCAACTGCATCAGACCGCCCGCGCCGACTTCCGAACGCGCATTGATGATGAAGCGCGACTCCTGGCGGATCAGCCCGTACGCCCATTCGATGTCGAGCCCGCTCGACTGCGCGTCCTGTTCGACGATATCGCGGAACGGCGACAGATAGCGCAGCGAGAAATCGTGCTCGCTCTTCGTGCGGTCCGCGGTGTTGACGGTGCGGTCGTACAGCTGGATGCGGCGCGCGTACTCGGCGGCGGCGAGCAGTTGCCGGTCGGTCATGTTGCGCAGCGGCCAGTTCCATTCGCGATTGCCTTCGAGCCGCAGATTCAGCGCATAGAAGCGCTGCGCGAGGTCGAAGCCCGGCGTGTTGCCGGCCTGCTGCACTTCGGCGTCGGTGACCGTGGTCTTCGGCGGCACGGTGATCTTCTGGCCGAGTTCTTCGAGCGCGAGCTGGCCGTAGAAGTTGAAGTTCGACGAGATCGATTGGAATTCCTGGCTGGCCGTGGCCGTGTCGCCGGCCTGCTTCAGCGCGCGCGCATGCCAGTACACCCACGACGGCTGCTTGCGCAGCGACTCGGGCATCTGCTCGATCGACCAGCGCACCATGTTCCAGTCGCCGGCGAGCAGCGCGCTGCGCGTGCGCCATTCATACGCGGGATTCGACAGCGGCGCGTTGGCCGAGAGCCGGAACCAGTCGACCGCGCCGGGCATCTGCTTGAGCGCGCCCTGATAGCCGATCGTGCCCCAGCCGATCGCGCGCTCGGGCGAATTCAGCGACGGCGCGACCGACGCGAACGTGGCCGCCGCCATCGCCGGATCGTTGCGCGCCATGCGCGTGATCGCGAGCAGCGCCAGCTGATGCGCCTGCGGATCGGCGCCGACGCCGCGCGCAAGCAACAGCGGCGGCGTATTGACCGCCTGGCTGAACTGCACCGGATCGGGCGCCTGGTCGGCGAGCGCGTCGACGAGCTTGCTGCCGGTGCTCGTGTAGTTCTGCTCGTACGCAAGGCGAATCTGCTGCCAGACGTCGTTGCTGCTGAACTGGCGGTTCGCGCCGAGCACCGTGATGAGATCGACGCAGCCGTCGCCGTACCATTTCGGATCGACGAGCAGCGCGCGCGCCGCATCGGCGACGTTTTCGCCGCGCGAGGCGCGCGATTCGAGCGCGTAGCACTTCACCTGGGTGTCGTCGTCGAGCACGAACTTCGCGTACTGCTGGTCGAAGTTGCGCCAGTCGTGGCGTGTGCCGAGCACGTTCAGGTAGTCGTTGCGCAGACGGTCGGCAATTGCCTGGCCGTCGTACTTCTGCAGGAACGCGAGCACCGGCGCGTCGGGCGCATCGACGCGCGCATGGCCGCTCGAGTCGAACAGCTGCGGCTTGATCTGGAAGTACTCCACATACGACGGCGCCGGGTAATTCGGGATCATGCTCGCGAGCTGGGCCGCGCGTCCGGCATCGTTGGTGCGGGCGGCCTCACGAAGCTGCACGAAGATCTGGTCGTCGTTCGTGAGCTGGGTGATCGGAATCGGTCTGACGGCGGAAGCCGTGCTGCACGCGACGAGCGCCGCCGCGGCGAGCGCCATGCCAACCGCGCGATATACTCGAAAGAGGCTTTTTGACATCGTTGTTTCTGGAGCGCAAATTGGACCCAAGCATAGCATGCAACCCTGTCCCGTCAGCGAAAAAGGCGCTGCGCCGGATGCTACTGGAAGCCCGTCTGCAAGCGGCTTCCGAGCCGGCCAACAATGCCGCGCTCGGGCGCCGCGTGCTCGACGCGCTGAAGCACTTCGCGGTGCATGGCGTGGGGTTCTACTGGCCGCTCGCGGGCGAGTTCGACGCGCGCGGCGCAATCGCGATCTGGCTCGCGGCCAGCACGCGACATGAGGCCAGTTTGCCGATCGTTACAGAACGTGGCGCGCCGCTCGAATTTCACGCATGGACGCCCGACATGCCGATGCGAATCGGCCATCACCGGATCACGGAGCCCACCTCGGAGCGCATCGTATTGCCCGAGCTGCTGTTCGTGCCATGCGTCGGTTTCGACGACGACGGCTTCCGGCTCGGCTATGGCGGCGGCTATTACGACCGCACGCTGGCCGGCTGGCCGGCGGCGCAGAAGCCGATCACCGTGGGTATCGCCTATGAAGCGTGCCGCACGCAGGCACTGGAGCGCGAAGCCCACGATATTCCGCTCGATCTGATCGTGACCGAGGCGGGGTTTCATCCGGGCTTGCCGGTTTGAGAAGGTAAAGCGCAAGCGCGCACGCTCGCGCGGTATGCCGCCGTTATCCTTCCTTGATTCGGTTCTTATAGCGAAGCCGCCGCGCGCGCCGCCGTGTCGTACAACCCCGACGCATTGCGCATCAGGTGCGCGGCCTCGCCGATCTGCTGGTTGGTCAGGCCGCTTTCCTTGAGCGTCGAAATCAGGCAGTTCTCGCGCACCTCGCGATACTTCAGACACAGTTCACGTCCCGCCTCGGTCGCCGAGAAGAACACTTCCTTGCCGGTCTTTTCGCTTTTTACATACCCTCTAGCTACGAGCTTCTTGAGCGCGTAAGTGGCGACGTGCGTGTCCTCGATGTTCAGCACGAAGCAGATGTCCGCCAGTTTCTTGCGGCGTTCGCGATGGCTTACATGATGCAGCAGCGATACCTCGATCGCGGTCATGTCCTTGTCGCCGGCCGCCGACATGCAACGCACCATCCAGCGGTTGAACGCGTTGCCCGCCATGATCAGCGCGTATTCGAGCTCGGACAGTTCCGCGCTGGTCTCGGAGACGAGATGCTCCGACGAAACGATCTTGGTGGGATGACGCGCCATGCGAGGCTCTCGGAAATGGGGTGGAAAGTGTCGAAAGTGTACGACGAGCGGACGTTTCCAGCGAGCCTGGAGAAAATTGTTATTAGTAAAACGTTGATAATTTATTGATAATATATGTCTCACGCATTGCCGCTAATGTATGCCTCACGCTTCGTCGCAATAATTACGGTAATCGCGGGAATCGTCGCGACTGCCGCCGCGCTGTCCGCCGCCTCTTTCGACTCGACCCAGACCGTCAAGCCATGAGCCAACCACGAATTTTTCCTCTCGGCGATGCCGCGCTCGTCTGCGAAGCGCCGCCGCCCGCCACGCTGGAATGCCAGCAGCGCGTGTGGGCCACGGCGATTGCCGCGCGCGACTGGGCCCATGTGCTCGAAGTCGTGCCCGGCATGAACAATCTGACGCTCGTGTTCGACCCGCTCGAAGCCGATGCCGGCGCGCTCGCCGAACAACTGCTCGCGGCCTGGAGCGCGGCGAGCGCAACCGACGCGCCCGGCCGCGACATCGAGATTCCGGTGCAGTACGGCGGCAAGTTCGGCCCCGACCTGCACGCGGTCGCGGAACACACGGGGCTGACCGCGTGCGAGGTCGTCGAGCGTCATGCGGGCGGCTGTTATGTGGTCTTCTTCATCGGCTTCCAGCCGGGCTTCGCGTATATGGGCGGGCTCGACGCCGCGCTGCACACGCCGCGCCGCGCGTCGCCGCGGTTCGAGGTGCCGGTCGGCTCGGTCGGCATCGGCGGCGAGCAGACCGGCATTTATCCGGCCGTGTCGCCGGGCGGCTGGCAGCTGATCGGCCGCACCGAGGTGCCGCTGTTCGACCCGGCGCGCCGTCCGCCCACGCTGCTGCAACCGGGCGACCGGGTGCGCTTCACAATCGCGGGGATGCACGCATGATCGACGTGATCCGCGCGGGTCTTCTGACCACGATTCAGGACCTCGGCCGCCACGGCCACCGCCATCTCGGCGTCGCGATGGGCGGGGCGCTCGACCGGCTCGCGCTCGAAGTCGGCAACCGGCTGGTCGGCAACCGGCCCGACGCGGCCGGCCTCGAAATCACCTTCGGCCCGACCGTGCTGCGCTTTCTGCGCGCGACGCGCGTCGCGATCACCGGCACCGAATTCGGTGCAACGCTCGACGGCAAGCCGGTCTACTCCTGGTGGAGCCTGCCCGTGCAGGCCGGCCAGGAACTCGTGCTGAACGCGGCGAAGCGCGGCATGCGCGGCTACGTGTGCATCGCGGGCGGCATCGACGTGCTGCCGATGCTCGGCTCGCGCAGCACCGATCTCGCTGGCCATTTCGGCGGACTCGGCGGGCGGGCGCTCGTCGACGGCGACCGTCTGCCGGTCGGCGCGACGCCGCCACGCGCTCGCGCGAGCTTCTCGCCCGAGGCGCCCGAGTTCGGCGTCAAGGCGCCCGCATGGTGCAAGTTCGTGCTGGTCCACGAGCCGTTGCGGCGCGGCCGGCATCCGTCGGGCGTGCCGTGGGCCGTGCCGATCCGCGTGCTGCGCGGCCCCGAATACGACAGCTTCACCGACGCCGCGCAGCAGTCGTTCTGGTCCGACGAGTGGCTCGTCACGCCGAACAGCAACCGCATGGGCTACCGGCTCGCCGGCACTCAGCTCGAACGCACGCACAAGACCGATCTGCTGTCGCACGCGGTGCTGCCGGGCACGGTCCAGGTGCCGCCGAACGGTCAGCCGATCGTGCTGATGAGCGACGCGCAAACCACCGGCGGCTATCCGAAGATCGGCGCGGTGATCCAGGCCGATCTGTGGAAGCTCGCGCAGGTGCGCCTGAACGCGGCGATCCGTTTCATCCCGACGACGCCCCACGAGGCGCGCCAGGCTTTGCAGGAAGAACGCGCGTATCTGCGGCAGATCGACGCCGCGATCGCGATGCATGAAGAACGTTGCGCGCGCCAGTAGGCGACCGCAACGCTATAACACTAAAGAGAGAGAGGAACCCCATGGAAATCGATCTGAATGCCGACCTCGGCGAGGGCTGCGGAACCGACGAGGCGTTGCTCGATCTCGTCAGCTCCGCCAACATCGCATGCGGCTGGCACGCCGGCGGCCCCAACGCCATGCGCGACTGCGTGCGCTGGGCCGTGCGCAAAGGCGTGTCGATCGGTGCGCATCCGAGCTTCAACGATCCCGAGAATTTCGGCCGCAAGGAAATGGATTTGCCGGCCAACGACATCTACGCGGGCGTGCTGTATCAGCTCGGCGCGCTGTCCGCGATCGCGCAGGCCGAGGGCGGCCGTATCGCGCACGTGAAGCCGCACGGCGCGCTGTACAACCAGGCTGCGCGCGATGCCGGGATCGCCGACGCGATCGTCTCGGCGGTGCACGACTTCGATCCGTCGGTCGCGGTGTTCGCGCTTGCCAACAGCAGGCTCGTGAACGCCGCGCGCGACGTGGGCCTCATCGCGATCGAGGAGGTGTTCGCCGATCGCGGCTATCGCGCCGATGGTTCGCTCGTGCCGCGCAAGGAGCCGGGCGCGCTGCTCGACGATGAAAACGAAGTGCTCGCGCGCACGCTCACGATGATCCGCGAGCAACGCGTGAAGGCTGTCGATGGCCGCTGGGTGCCGCTCAACGCGCAGACCATCTGCCTGCACGGCGACGGCCCGCACGCGCTGGCTTTTGCGCGGCGCATTCGCGATGCGCTCGCTGCCGCGGGTATCGAGGTTCATGCTGCGGGTGCTGCGCGCGTTTGAGTCGCGCGGCTGGCGGGTTTGGTGTATTTGGTGAAGCGGGCTGCGGCTGGCTATCGAACGTGTGTGATGGATCCGGCGCTCCGTTTTGAGGCGGGGCGCTGGATCGTGTGGTGCGATGTGATGGTGGCCGTTGCGGTGCGTGCGGTGAGCCCGAGGTCTAGTGGCGGTGTGTGCGGCGCCAACGGCTGACGATTGCCAGAAGGGCGGCCGCTAACATCAGCGAGAGAGTAAAACTGACGGTGTACAGCGTGCCGAAGATGATGTCAGAGTTGGTTTCGCTGCCGTGAGAGTCCAGTGCCTGGAAAAGCGGAGTGAAGAACTCGTAGCCTGAGCCGGTGTCCAGCCATTCATCAACAGCGGGGATGCACAGAATCCCGGCTCCGACTGGTAATGTCATCACCAGTGCGAACGTGATGCAAATAAGCGTCTTCTTCATTATCTTCTTGAATCTCATTGTTATACGTTTGTGAGCGCTTCAATGGCGGTGCGTGCGACGCCAACGGTTGACGATTGCCAGAAGGATGGCCACTAACATCAGCGAGAGAATAAAACTGACGGTGTACAACGTGCCGAAGATGATGTCGGAGTTGGTTTCGCTGCCGTGAGAGTCCAGTGCTTTAAAAAGCGGGGTGAAGAATTCATAGCCTGACCCGCTCGCAAACCATTCAGCAACACCCGGGATGTATGCAATCCCGACTCCGACTGGCAGTGTCATCACCAGCGCGAGTGTGATGCAAATAAGCGTCTTTTTCATTACCTACTTGAATCTCCTTGTTATACGTTTGTGAGTGCTTCAACGGCGGTGCATACGACGCCAACGGCCAACTATCGCCCAAGTTGCAACGACTAATGCCAGTGACAGAAAGAAGCTGACAATGAGCATCGTGACGACGATAACGTCCTCGGTTTCTTCCCAGCCGCGGGCATCCAGCGCGATGAAAAGATGTTCAAAAAGTTCATGGCCCGTACCGTTGCTTATCCATTCATCAATACCCGGGAAGCGCGCAAGCCCGGCCGTGACGGGTAGTGTCATCACCAGTGCGAGCACGAAGCAGATAAGCGTCTTTTTCATTGTTTTGTTGAATCTCGTGGTTAGACGTGCGTGAACGCTTCAACGGCGGTACGCACGGTGTAAATGGCTGACAATCGCCCAGCACGCAATGATTAGCGCCAGCGACAGGAAGAAACTGGTAATGAGCATCGTTGCGAAAACGATATCCGAGTTGCTTTCGTTGCCATCCGAACCTAGTGCTTTGAAAAGTGGTTCAAAGAAGTCGTAGTCAGCACCACTCGAAAACCATTCATCCATTCCCGGGATGCGTATGATCCCGATTGCAACGGGCAGTGTCATCACCAGCGCGAGTGTGATGCAAATAAGCGTCTTCTTCATTACCTACTTGAATCTCCTTGTTATACGTTCGTGAGCGCTTCAACGGTGGTGCATACGACGCCAACGGCCAACTATTGCCCAAGTCGCAACGACTAATGCCAGTGACAGAAAGAAGCTGACAATGAGCATCGTTACGGCGATGACGTCCGCGGTTTCTTCGCAGCCTTGGGCGTCCAGCGCTATGAAAAGATATTCAAAAAGGTCATGGCCCATACCGCTGTCTATCCATTCGAACACACCTGGTAAATGTGCAAGCCCGACCATAACAGGCAGTGTCATCACCAGTGCGAGCGCGATGCAAATAAGCGTTTTTTTCATTGCTTTGTTGAATCTCATGGTTAGACGTGCGTGAACGCTTCAACGGCGGTACGCACGGTGTAAATGACTGACGATCGCCCAGCACGCAATGACCAGCGCCAGCGACAGGAAAAAACCGGCAACAAGAAGCATTGCAACAATGACGTCCGTATCGTATTCGCCGGTGCTCGAACCGAGTGCGATGAAAACTGGCTCAAAGAAGTCATAGCCCGCGCCGCTGTCCAACCATTCATACACGCCCGGTAAGCGTGCAATCCCGGCGGCGACGGGCAGTGTCATCATCAATGAGAGAGCGACAGAAATCAGCGCCCTTTTCATTGCACCTCGACCATGCCGTAGCATCGGGTCACCGTTCCAGGCACGAAGGCGGGTGGCTGTGCTTTCAGATATGAGCGAAGCGCGTTGAACTGTTCTCGGGATGGAAGCGTGATGCAACCGTCGCTCTCCCCAGTTCGTCCAACCGGGTGTAAGCGAAAATTGCCACGCCGGACACTGCCTACGAAGGTCCAGTCATCGATGGCGCCGTCATCGCAATGGAGAGCAAACCATTCTTCGCGGCGCGTGCCCACCCACAGATCCTTGACTGCATCCAGAAGCCAGCCAAGATGCCCGCCGCTTTCTCGATCGATGATGTAATACGTACCTTTGGGAATAGCGCCCTCTTTAGGCGCGTTCGTAAACTCCGGATCATCGATATAGCGCCCCTTCCCCGAAAACGCCTCAACACTCCCAAACCCCGGACAAACCAGCACCGACATAGGGCGTCGATTCAATGTGAAAGTACAGGACACCGGCATTTCACTGTTCCTGTCTGTTCGCCCGGATGTCGATCAGCGCGGTGACCGTGCCGCCGCTGCCGCCCCGGTCGTTCTGCAAGATGTACTCATGCTTTATTTTTGCGAACGAGAGATGCACCTGTTCGTGAGAACCGTGACCGCCACCCACGGGCTCGACATGAGAAACGAGCACGTCGTACATCATGATTCTTGCGTACTCGTGAGGAGCGCCACCGGCCCGTCGCACGGTGAGCCTGGCTTCGCGAATACGCTTGCCGGAAAAGCAGTAGCTCGCCAAGTTCGGACTTGCCCGGTCCAGCAGATGAGTAAATTCGAGGTCGGAAACCGTGGCTTTTGCAACACCGCCGTCTGAACCAGCGTGCATTGCCGATTGCTGCGTCACCTGCCAGCGCCATCCGATTACGTCGATTTCATTGAGATGCGCCGCGTCCTGCGATTCGCCTTCGATACCGTCGATCTTGATGAAAATGTCCTGCGCCATCCGTGAATCTCCTTCGTGCCAAATCGTGCTAATCGATTAAGAAATATTGCCTGGCGAAGGTATCGAAATCAGGACGCGAAAAACATAGGAATTTTCTGAGAATTACGTCGAGGGCCGCTAGCTATCCTGAGTAATCGGATAAAACGTTACAAAGGGTAATGGAAGCATTGCAATCGCACCCGAAGGAGCCTTTACTCCGGCTTTTGCTCAAGGGCATGAGCAAGGTAGGAAGTGTTCAGCATTGAAGATGCGTTTGGCGATATGCACGATGCACGCAGCCGCACACCGGAGCTCGCCGAAGAAGCGTTGCTCGCCGCTCAACCCGGCTCGACCACGAAACCATGCTGCCGCAACAATTGCAGCACGCCTTTCGGTCCGCCGAGATGCAGCGCGCCGATCGCGACGAACAGCGGCTTGTTCGGCGCGGCGATTTGCAGCATCCGCGTGACGAAGCGGCGGTTGCGCTCGTAGACGATCCGGTTGTCGATCGAGTTGGACACGCGCTTGTCGCGCGCGAGTTTCTCCGATTTCGCGGCCTGCCACGCGGCGATCGCATCGGCATCGCCGACCTGCCACAGCCGATGCAGCGCGCGCACGTCCGCGACGTTTTGAGCCGGCGTCTGCACGAGGTCCTGCGCGAGCATTTCGCGCTGCTGCGCGGCCGACAAGCCGGTGAACGCGCGCATCTGCTGCTGCAGCGTTTCGAGTCCGATGATCTTGCCGCGCGTCTTCAGATACACGTTCTGCAATTGCGCTTCGGTGCCGTACTCGGTCTGCAATCCCGCGGAGAGCGAGTCATAGGTTTCGACCACGAGCGAGGCGAGCCACGGCCGCATCTTCTTGATCGCATCGAGCGCGGCCGGGTTGCCGCGCAGGCGCAGCGCGAGCTTGTGCCACAGCGGCTCGGGCAACAGGCCCGGCAGGCAGTCGCGCTTGCACACGCCGTACTTCGATACGTCGTCCTGCGAGACGAGCAGTTCGTCGGGCGACAGTTCGAGCGCGAGCGTCGGCGAGGCGGCGAGCGCGGCAAGGATCGGCGCGCGGAACGGCTGCCCCACCGGATAGTCGACCGGATCGCCAACGTGCAGCGTGCCGAGCACGTAGATCGTGGTGGTGCCGCGCGTCGCGACATAGAACGGCATGCGCGCGGGCTGCACGCGCACCGGCCCGCTCGCCGTGGTGCCAGGCGCCGCGGGCGGCGCAACGGATGGCGGCGGTGGCGAGGCCGGCACCGCTATCGACGGACGGCCCGCCTGGCCGGGTGCATTGGCCGCCGCGCCGGCCGCGTGGGCGAGATGGGGGACGGCCGCGCCGAGATACAGCGCGAGCCCCGACGAGAAAAATGCGGAGAAAAGCGTAGAGAAAACTGCGCAGAAAAAAGCGCCCACGAGCGCGACGCCACCCGGCGCACGCGCTCCTGAGCGCCGCGAGAAGGCAGCCGCGCGGCCGCCCCCACGCAAGCGGCGCGCAAGACGACGCGCCGCCGCCACATCAGGCATCCACGTCCCCCACCTCCTCGGCGCGGTGACACGAGACCTGGCGGCCATCCACCTCGCGCAGCTTGGGCTCCTCGCTGCGGCAACGGTCGATCACGTACGGGCAGCGCTGATGGAACGTGCAGCCCGACGGCGGATTGAGCGGCGAAGGCATTTCGCCCTGCAGCTTGATCTTGATCGTGCGGTCCGCTTCGAAGATCGACGGCGTCGCCGACATCAGCGCGCGCGTGTACGGATGGCGCGGCTTCGAGAAGATGCGCTGCTTGTCGCCGAGTTCGGCGACGCCGCCGAAGTACATCACCATCACGTCGTCGGCGATATGCTCGACCACCGAGAGGTTGTGCGAGATGAACACATAACTCGTCTTGAACTGATCCTGCAGGTCCATGAACAGGTTCAGAATCTGCGCCTGGATCGACACGTCGAGCGCGGACACCGGTTCATCGGCGACCACGATCTGCGGATCGAGGATCATCGCGCGCGCAATCGCCACACGCTGACGCTGACCGCCCGAGAACATATGCGGATAACGCTTCGCATGCTCGGGCCGCAGGCCGACCGTGCGCATCATCTGCGCGATGCGTTCGGCGCGCTCGGTCGCCGTCAAGGCCGTGTTGATCGCGAGCGGCTCGCCGAGCGTCTGCTCGACGGTCTTGCGCGGATTGAGCGAGGCGAACGGGTTCTGGAACACCATCTGCACGCGCCGCCTGAGCGCCGCGATCTTCTCGTGATTCGCACCGGCCACGTCCTCGCCGTCGATCAGCAGACGGCCCGCGCTCGGCGTTTCGATCATCGTCAGCTGGCGCGCGAGCGTCGACTTGCCGCAGCCGGACTCGCCGACCACCGCGAGCGTCTTGCCGCGTTCGAGCGCGAACGAGACGCCGTTCAGCGCCTTCACCGTGCCCGACGCGAACATGCTGCGCTTGACCGTGTAGTAGCGCGCGAGCCGATCGGCGACGAGCACGTGGTCGCCGGCACGATCCGGCTCGCGGCCGGTTTCGGGTACTGCGCTCATCGGGCGCCTCCTTGCGTGTGAACGTTGGCGTCCTTGTCGAGGTTCAGCGGCTTGATGCAACGCACGCGCGTGAAGTCCGCATGACCTTGCAGCGGCGTGAGCGCGGGCCGCGCCTTCAGGCAGTCGTCGGCCACGTATTTGCAGCGCGGCGCGAACAGACACCCCTTCGGACGGTCGTCGCGGCCCGGCACCATGCCCGGCAACGCCGCGAGCCGCACCGCGCCCACGTTGTGCTCGGGAATCGCGGCCAGCAGCGCTTCCGTGTACGGATGATGAGGCGCCGCGAAAATATCGGGCACCCGGTTCGTTTCGATCACCTCGCCAGCGTACATGACCGCGACGCGCTGCGCGACTTCGGAGACCACGGCCAGATCGTGCGAAATCAGCACGAGCGCCATGCCGCGTTCCTTCTGCAGGCGCATCAGCAGTTCCATGATCTGCGCCTGGATCGTCACGTCGAGCGCGGTGGTCGGCTCGTCGGCGATCAGCAGCTTCGGGTTGCAGGCGATCGCCATCGCGATCATCACGCGCTGGTTCATGCCGCCCGACATCTGATGCGGAAATGCGCCGATGCGGCTCTTCGCATCGGGAATGCCGACCTGGTCGAGCAGTTCGAGCGCGCGCTTGTCCAGCGCGCCGCCGCGCAGGCCCTCGTGCAGCTTCAGCACTTCCTTGATCTGATAGCCGACCGTGTAGCTCGGGTTCAGGCTCGTCAGCGCGTCCTGGAACACCATCGCGATGTCCTTGCCGATGATCCTGCGGCGCTCCTTCGCCGAGGCCTTCAGCAGGTTCTTGCCGTCGAACGTGACTTCGTCGGCGGTGACCTTGCCGGGCGCGTCGATCAGGCCCATCAGCGCCATCATCGTCACGCTCTTGCCCGAGCCCGATTCGCCGACCACGCCGAGCACTTCGCCGGGCGCGACGTCGAGATTGATGCGGTCGACCGCGGGCAGGCCGCTGAAGTTGACCGCGAGATTGCGGATGGTCAGCAGGTTATTCATGTTCAGGCCATCCGCTTCAATTTGGGGTCGAGCGCGTCGCGCAGCCCGTCGCCGAGCAGGTTGATCGCGAGCACCGAGATCAGGATGGAGAGGCCCGGCATCGTGACGATCCACCATGCGCTGTCGATGTAATCGCGTGCCGACGCGAGCATCGCGCCCCACTCCGCCGACGGCGGCTGCACGCCGAGGCCGAGGAAGCCGAGCGCGGCGGCATCGAGAATCGCCGAGGAAAAGCCGAGCGTCGCCTGCACGATCAAAGGCGCCGTGCAGTTCGGCAGCACCTGCGAGAACATCAGCCGCAAGGTGCCGGCACCGGCCACGCGCGAAGCAGTCACGTACTCCTTCTGCAACTCGCCTTGCGCCGATGCGCGCGTGAGACGCACGTAACCCGGCAGCGCGACGATCGCGATCGCGAGCATCGTGTTGACGAGACCGGGGCCGATGATCGCGACCACCGCGACCGCGAGCAGCAGCGACGGCAGCGCGAGCAGCACGTCCATGATGCGCATGATCGGCGTGTCGGCCCACTTCTCGAAGAACGCGGCGATAAGGCCGAGCACGATGCCCGGAATCAGCGCGAGCACGACCGACACGAAGCCGATCCAGAACGACAGTCGCGCGCCGTACATCAGACGCGAGAGGATGTCGCGGCCCGCTTCGTCGGTGCCGAGAATGAACTTCCAGTTGCCGCCGTCGAGCCACGCCGGCGGAATCTTCACCGAGTCGCGATACTGCTCGATCGGGCTGTGCGGCGCGATCAGCGGCGCGAAGATCGCGACGAAGATCAGCACGAGCACGACGATGCCCGCACCGACCGCGCCGCGGTTGCGCGAGAAGTTGGCCCAGAATTCGCGGGCGGCGAGTGCGCGGCCGCTCGGCGGGGCGACCGATTGGGGGACGGTGTTTTGAATGTCAGCCATAGTGATTTACCTCGTATGGCGAATGCGTGGGTTCAACACGCCGTACAACAGATCGACGACGAGGTTCACGACGATCACCAGCGTGGCGATCAGCAGAATGCCGCCTTGCACGACCGGATA
Source organism: Paraburkholderia sp. Cy-641 (assembly GCF_011752945.1). Lineage (NCBI taxonomy): Bacteria > Pseudomonadati > Pseudomonadota > Betaproteobacteria > Burkholderiales > Burkholderiaceae > Paraburkholderia > Paraburkholderia sp. Cy-641. The sequence goes on along the minus strand of NZ_VWWM01000041.1, from coordinate 15,533 downwards.
ATCGCGCCGGCCGATCGCGTCGATCAGCCATTTGCCGATGCCCGGCCAGGAAAACAGCGTTTCGGTCAGCACCGCGCCAGCAAGCAGCGTGCCGACCTGCAAGCCGATCACGGTCACGACCGGAATCAATGCATTGCGCAACGCATGCACGACGATCACGCGCGCCGGCGACAAGCCCTTCGCGCGCGCGGTGCGGATGTAGTCCTCGCGCAGCACTTCGAGCATCGACGAGCGCGTCATGCGCGCGACGACCGCGAGCGGAATCGTGCCGAGCACGATCGCCGGCAGGATCAGATGGCTCACGGCCGAGGTGAACGCGCCTTCGTCGGTCGACATCAGCGCGTCGATCAGCATGAAGCCGGTCACGTGCGGAATGTCGTATTCGACCGCGATGCGGCCCGACACCGGCGTCCAGCCGAGCTTGACCGAGAACACCATGATGAGGATCAAGCCCCACCAGAAGATCGGCATCGAGTAGCCGGTCAGCGCGGTGCCCATCACGCCGTGATCGACCACCGTGCCGCGCCGCAAGGCCGCGAACACGCCCGCCGGCAGACCGACGATCAACGCGAACAGCATCGCGCAGATCGACAGTTCGACGGTGGCGGGAAAGCGCGCGAGGAATTCGCCCATCACGCTCGTGTTGGTGATGATCGAGGTGCCGAGGTCGCCGTGCAGCGCACGGCCGATGTAGTGGACGTACTGCATCGGCAGGGGTTCGTCGAGCCCGAGGCGGTGCATCGCGGCAGCGTGCATCGCGGGATCGACGCCGCGCTCTCCCATCATCACTTCGATGGGATCGCCCGGAATCAGGTGAATCAGCGCGAACGCGAGGATCGTGATGCCGATGAACGTCGGTATCACCATGCCAATACGGCGCAAAACGAAACGGAACATGGCTCGTCCCTTTGGTCTTGTGATGAAAAAACGCAACCGGCGACGAGGGCTCGTGACCCCGGTCGCCGGACCATTTCGACCAGTTTTCTAACCGTGCGAAAAGCGTACTGCGTCAATGTTACGAATTACTTGACACTCACGCCGTCGAAACGCGCATAGCCGAGCGGTTCGATGCGCATGTCGACCACCTTCTTGCTGACCGGCTGATAGACGGTCGAGTGCGCGATCGGCGAGAACGGCAATTGCTGCGCGAAGATGTGCTGCGCGTCGCCGTACAGCTTCGTGCGCGTCGCCACGTCCGACGTCGTGCGGCCCTTCTGGATCAGATCGTCGAACGGCTTGTAGCACCACTTCGAGAAGTTGTTGCCGTTGATCGCCTCGCAGCCGAGCAGCGTGCCGAGCCAGTTGTCCGGATCGCCGTTGTCGCCGGTCCAGCCGATCAGCATCGTGTCGTCCTCGCCCGCGTGCGCGCGCTTGATGTACTCGCCCCACTCATACGTGACGATCTTCGCCTTCACGCCGATCTTGGCCCAGTCGGCCTGGATCATTTCCGCCATCAGGCGCGCGTTCGGGTTGTAGGCGCGCTGCACGGGCATCGCCCACAGCGTGATGTCGAAGCCGTTCGGGTAGCCGGCCTTCGCGAGCAGATCCTTGGCCTTGGCCGGATCGTACGAGGCGGCCGGCAGGTTCTTGACGAACGACCACTGCGTCGGCGGCATCGGGTTGGTCGCGAGCTGGCCCGCGCCCTGATACACCGACTCGATGATCGCCTTCTTGTTGATCGCCATGTCGAGCGCCTGACGCACTTCGAGCTTGTCGACCGGCTTGTGCGTCACGTTGAACGCGAGGTAGCCGAGGTTGAAGCCCGGCTGCGAAGGCATGTCGAGGCTCGGCTCGGCCTTCAGCGGCGCGATGTCGGCCGGACGCGGATAGCTCATCACCTGGCATTCGTCGCGCTTGATCTTCTGCACGCGCACGCCGGCATCCGGCGTGATCGAGAAGATCAGCTTCGAGATCTTCACCGCGTTCGGCTTCCAGTAATCAGGATTGCCGTCGAAGCGGATCGTCGCGTCCTTCGTGTAGCTGCGGAAAATGAACGGGCCCGTGCCGACCGGGTACTGGTTGATGTCGGCGGCCTTGCCGGCCTTCAGCAGCTGATCCGTGTATTCGGCCGAGAGAATCGATGCGTATTCCATCGCCAGGTTCTGGATGAACGGCGCGTTGACTTCCTTCAGCGTGAACTTGACCGTGTACGGGTCGACCTTCTCGACCTTCGTGATCAGCTTGTCGAGGCCCATGTCGGTGAAGTACGGGAACTGCACCGGGTACGCCTTGCGGAACGGCTGGTTCGGATCGAGCATGCGCTCGAACGTGAAGATCACGTCGTCGGCATTGAAGTCGCGCGTCGGCTTGAAGAACGAGGTGGTCTGGAATTTCACGCCGTGGCGCAGATGGAACGTGTAGGTCTTGCCGTCCGGCGAGACGTCCCATTTTTCGGCGAGGCCGGGCTCGACCTTGGTGCCGCCGCGCTCGAATTCGACGAGGCGGTTATAGACGGTGAACGTGTTGGCCGTGAAATCGACGCCCGTGGTGTACTGCGCCGGATCGAAGCCCGCGGGACTGCCTTCTGAGCAGTAGACGAGCGTCTTGTTCGGAATCCCCGCAGCCTGCGCGCACGTCGCGCCGATGAGAGATGCCGCTGTGGCAGCGACGAGCGTTGTCCTACGCGCGACGCGCAACAGATTGTTTTGCTTCATGTTTCCTCCAGGATCGTGGCCGGCTTGCGCCAGCGTAGCGGGATATTACTTGAGCTTGGGCCGGCCACCAAGCAGAGGAAATTCCCTCTGTTGACGATAGGAAACAGTTCAGGCAAACGTTTTGCCGCGCGCGTGAGCAGCCCGGCGCGCGCGGCTCGCAGAACCAATGATGCAAAAAACGGCGCAAAAAACGCGCCGCCCGTGCTTATTTCAAACCCACGCCCATGAATTGCGTGGGCCCGAACGGATCGATCTTAAAGCCCGTCACGTTCTTGCTGATCGGCTGATACACCGTGGAGTGGGCAATCGGCGTGAACGGCACCTGGTCCTTGAAGATCTCCTGAGCCCCGGTATAAGCCTTGGTGCGCTCGGCCATGTTGGTCGTGCTGCGGCCCTGCTTGATGAGATCGTCATAGGGCTTGTAGCACCACTTCGAGAAGTTGCTGCCGTTCACCGCGTCGCAGCCGAGCAACACGCCGAGCCAGTTGTCGGGGTCGCCGTAGTCGCCGGTCCAGCCGATCAGCATCGCCTGATGCTCGCCCGCATGCGCGCGGCGGATGTACTCGCCCCACTCGTACGTGCCGATATTCACCTTGACGCCGATCTTCGCCCAGTCCGCCTGCAGCATTTCCGCCATCAGCCGCGCGTTCGGGTTATACGGGCGCTGCACCGGCATGGCCCATAGCGACAGCTCGAAGCCATCGGGATAGCCGGCCTGCTTGAGCAGTGCCTTCGCCTTGTCGACGTCGTAGGGCGCGTCCTTCAGATTCTTGTCGTAGCCCCATTGCGTCGGCGGCATCGGGTTGGTCGCGAGCTGGCCCGCGCCCTGGTACACCGACTCGATGATCGCCTTCTTGTTGATCGCCATGTCGAGCGCGCGGCGCACGAGCACGTTGTCGAGCGGCTTCTTCGTCGTGTTGTAGGCGATATAGCCGAGGTTGAAGCCGACTTCGCTCGGCATCGCGAGCGACGGGTCCGCCTTCACGGCGGCAATATCGGCCGGACGCGGATAGCTCATCACCTGGCATTCGCCGCGCTTGAGTTTTTGCAGACGCACGGCCGGATCGACCGTGATCGAGAAGATCAGCTTGCCGACCTTCACGATGCCCGGCTTCCAGTAGTCGGGATTGCCGTCGAAGCGGATCGTGTCGTCCTTCGTGTAGCTGCGGAAGATGAACGGCCCCGTGCCGACCGGGTACTGGTTGATGTCGGACGCCTTGCCCGCCTTCAGCAACTGGTCGGCATATTCGGCCGACAGGATCGACGCGAACGGCATCGCGATCTGCTGCAGGAACGGCGCGTCGACTTCCTTCAGCGTGAAGCGCACCGTGTACGGGTCGACCTTCTCGATCTTCGCGATGTTCTTCGCGAGGCCGAGGTCGTTGAAATACGGGAAGTTGACCGGATACGCCTTGTGGAACGCATTATCGGGATCGAGCATGCGCTCGTAGGTGAAGACGACATCGTCCGCGTTGAATTCGCGGGTCGGCTTGAAGAACGAGGTGGTCTGGAATTTGACGCCGTGGCGCAGATGGAACGTGTAGGTGAGATTGTCCGGCGAGACGTCCCACTTTTCGGCGAGGCCCGGCTCGATGTCGGTGCTGCCGCGCGCGAATTCGACGAGCCGGTTATAGACCGTGTACGAGCCGGCGGTGAATTCGACGCTGGTCGTGTATTGCGCGGTGTCGAAGCCGGCCGGACTGCCTTCCGAGCAGAAGATGAGCGTCTTGTCGGGCAGCGTGGCAGCCTCGGTCGAGGCAGGCGCGAGGCTGGCCGTGGCGAGCGCGCATGCGGCGAGAGCGGGAAGGCAGAACTCGTGAAGCGTCAACCATCGTTGTGCCGCAGTCTTTCTTGTCACTGTCATATCGTCCTCCGCAGTAGCCTGGGTGGCTGCGTTTTTCGATCATAGACAGCACAAAATCGAGCTTCAACAGGTACTTACCACGCTGTTGGCGACAAATTCCCGCCTCGATCGCACCTCGCGCGAGGGTTTTTCCTGGGGCAGGCGCGATGGCATGACCGCCGGTTCGGACGGCTGGCCGGCTGGCGCGAGACGCCTTCAAGGCCGACGAGGAAAGGACGGCGCGAAGCCGCGCGACCATTGCGGCCGCGCGGAAGCTGATGGGTTGGCCGTGCGCTCGGGACGGTTACGCTCGCGGACGACGGCCCGCGGGGACGGCCCGCGGGCGCCAGTCCCGCGCTCAGGCGCCGAGCCGCTCGCAGATCGCCCGGGTGGCAGCGGCGGCGTTCAGCGTGTAGAAGTGCAGACCCGGCACCTTCGCATCGACGAGGCGCTGGCACAGGTTCGTCACCACGTCGAGCCCGAACGCGCGGATCGACTCGCGATCGTCGCCGAAACTCTCGAGCCGGCGAGCAACCCAGCGCGGCACTTCGGCGCCGCACATTTCGGAGAAGCGCATCAGCTGCGAGAAGTTCGTAATCGGCATGATGCCCGGCACGATCGGCACGTCGACGCCGAGCTTCCTCGCATCGTCGACGAAACGGAAGTACGCGTCCGCGTTGAAGAAGTACTGCGTGATCGCGGAGTTCGCGCCGGCCTTCACCTTGCGCGCGAAGTTTTCGAGATCGTGACGCGGCGAGCGCGCCTGCGGATGGTATTCCGGATAGCCGGCCACCTCGATCCAGAACCAGTCGCCGAACTCGGCGCGAATGAAGCTGACGAGTTCCGACGCATAGCGCAGCTCGCCGACCGAGCCCATGCCCGAGGGCAGGTCGCCGCGCAGCGCGACGATATGGCGGATGCCGTGCGCGCGGTACTCGTTGAGGATCGCGCGCAGGTTGTCCTTCGACGAGCCGACGCACGACAGATGCGGCGCGGCCTCGAGGCCTTCCTTCGCCATCTCGATGACGGTGTCGAGCGTGCCCTGTTGCGTCGAGCCGCCCGCGCCGAACGTCACGGACACGAACTTGGGTTTGAACGGCACGAGTTGCGCGCGCGTCGCGCGCAGCTTGTCGAGGCCGTCCTGGGTTTTCGGCGGAAAGAATTCGAATGAGAGTTCGATCGGATTCATGATTCAGTGGGTCAACCGAGACTGCGGTTGCCGAAGATAAGCGCGGACAGCAGCCACGACACGATGCTGTACAGGATCGAGCCGAAGAACGCCGACCAGAAGCCCGACACCTCGAAGCCCTTCAGCAGCGACGCGCACAGCCAGAAGCACAGCGCGTTGACCACCAGAATGAAGAGCCCGAGCGTGAGAATCGTGACCGGCAGCGTCAGCAGGATCAGCACCGGCCGCAGGACCGCGTTGATGAGGCCGAGCACGACCGCGACGATCAGCGCCGTGCCGAAGCTGCGGATATGGATCGACGGGACGAGGTAGGTGATGATCAGCAGCGCGAGCGCGTTGATGAGCCAGGTGAGCAGCACGGTCATGGAGAACTCCTTGTGGGCCGGATGTGGGCCGGATGTCCGTTGAACGAAAAAAAGACGGCTAGAGGCGAGCCGGGCGAGTGAACAAAGCGGCGCATGATGCGCCGCCCCGTTCCGGTGATGCCCTTGCGCCCTGGCGACGTTGCGCCTGCGTAGCCGCCCGCGTGCCGATGAGCCAGCGCGCACCGAAGTGCGCGCGCGTGCTCAATAGCGGTAGTGGTTCGGCTTGAACGGACCGTTCTTGTCGACGCCGATGTAGCCGGCCTGCTCGTCGGACAGCACGGTCAGGTTCGCGCCGATGCGCGCGAGGTGCAGACGCGCGACCTTCTCGTCGAGATGCTTCGGCAGCACGTACACCTTGTTCTCGTACTTCGCGCCCTGCGTGAACAGTTCGATCTGCGCGAGCGTCTGGTTCGTGAACGAGTTCGACATCACGAACGACGGGTGGCCCGTCGCGCAGCCGAGGTTCACGAGGCGGCCTTCGGCCAGCAGGATCACGCGCTTGCCGTCCGGGAAAATGATGTGGTCGACTTGCGGCTTGATGTTTTCCCACTGGTACTGGCGAGTCGACGCAACGTCGATTTCCGAGTCGAAGTGGCCGATGTTGCAGACGATCGCGTTATGGCGCATCGCCTTCAGGTGATCGTGGTTCAGCACGTGGTAGTTGCCGGTGGCTGTCACGAAGATGTCGGCCTTGTCGGCCGCGTATTCCATCGTCACGACGCGGTAGCCTTCCATCGCCGCCTGCAATGCGCAGATCGGATCGATTTCGGTCACCCACACGGTGGCGCCGAGACCGCGCAGCGATTGCGCGCAGCCCTTGCCCACGTCGCCGTAACCGGCCACGACCGCGATCTTGCCCGCAATCATCACGTCGGTCGCGCGCTTGATGCCGTCGACGAGCGACTCGCGGCAGCCGTACAGGTTGTCGAACTTCGACTTCGTGACCGAGTCGTTGACGTTGATCGCCGGGAACGGCAGGCGGCCTTCCTTCTCCATCTGGTACAGACGGTGCACGCCGGTGGTGGTTTCCTCGGTGACGCCCTTGATGTGCGCGAGGCGCTTCGAGTACCACGCCGGATCGGCATCGAGGTGCGTCGCGATCGACTTGTACAGTGCGACTTCTTCCTCGTTGGTCGGCTTCGCGATCACCGAGCGGTCTTTCTCGGCCTTCGAGCCGAGGATCAGCAGGAGCGTGGCGTCGCCGCCGTCGTCGAGGATCATGTTGGCGAACTCGCCGTTCGGCCATTCGAAGATGCGGTGCGAGAACTCCCAGTATTCGTCGAGCGATTCGCCCTTGAACGCGAACACCGGCGTGCCGGCCTGGGCGATCGCGGCGGCGGCGTGATCCTGGGTCGAGAAGATGTTGCACGAAGCCCAGCGCACGTCGGCGCCGAGCGCGGTCAGCGTCTCGATCAGCACGCCGGTCTGGATCGTCATGTGCAGCGAACCTGCGATGCGCGCGCCCTTCAGCGGCTGCTGCGCCTTGTATTCTTCACGCGTTTGCATGAGGCCGGGCATTTCGGTCTCGGCAATCGTGAGTTCCTTGCGGCCCCAGTCGGCCAGCGACATGTCGGCAACGAGGTAATCCTGGTTCTGGGAATCGATGACTGCGGCGTTCATCACGCCCTCCTTTCTAAGAAATTGACTAGAAATGTGACGTGAGCGCGGTTCGATGCGGGGGATGGGATGGCGCAACGCGCATCCGGCCCTCCGATTGAAGCCTTCGAGCCTGGCGGGCGGCCGGCGAATAGGGATTCGCGGTACCCGTCGCAACGCTCCTCGAAGACGAACGGCGATTGTAGCAAATCGGCATGGCATCTGGCATGACAGACGCCGTCGCGCCATCAATGCCATGACTTACAATCGCCCGAATCATTCCGATCTGGAATCTGGAGACAGGATCATGGAGCTGCGTGCGCTGCGCTATTTCGTCGAAGTGGTCCGACAGCAGAGCTTCACCGTGGCCGCCGAGCAGATGTTCGTCACGCAGCCGACCATCAGCAAGATGGTCAAGTCGCTGGAAGACGAGATCGGCTCGCCGCTTCTGCTGCGCGACGGCCGCCAGATGGTGCTCACCGACGCCGGCCGGATCGTCTATCAGCGCGGCCAGGACGTGCTGGCCGCGCATGCGCAGTTGCAATCCGAACTCAACGATCTCGACACGCTCGGGCGTGGCGAACTGACGATCGGCATCCCGCCGATGGGCGGTGCGCTGTTCACGCCGGCGATTGCCGCGTTCCGCCAGCGCTATCCGAAGATCGAACTGAAGCTGTTCGAGCAGGGTTCGCGCGCGATCGAAGCGGCGCTGATCGATGGCGAGCTCGAATTGGGCGGTGTGCTGCAACCGGTCGATCCCGAGCATATCGACGTGCTACCGATCTCGCGTCAGTTGCTCTGGCTCGTCGCGCGCAACGGCTCGCGTTGGGATGCACTGCGCGCAGTGCCGCTCGCGCAGCTCGCGAACGAACCATTCGTGTTCTACGGCGAGAGCCTCGCGCTCAACGACGTCGTGCTCAACGCGTGCCGCGCGGCCGGTTTCGCACCGGCGATCGTCGGGCGCAGCGGGCATTGGGATTTCATGGCGGCGCTGGTGCTCGCCGGGGTCGGCATCGCGCTCCTGCCCGCGCCGTATTGCCGGCGGCTCGATCCCGCTCAGTTCACCTGCCTGCCGGTCGTCGAGCCGGAGATTCCGTGGGAAATGGCGATCGGCTGGCGCCGCAACGGCTATCTGTCGCATGCGGCACGTGCGTGGCTCGACGTCGCGCGCGAAACGCTGCCGGCGCAGGTCAACGATGACTTCATGGTCGGGCCGGGGATCGGCTTCAACGGAATTGCGACGGCGGGTGGCGCGTCAACGGCTGCTGCCGAATGACGTGCGGTGGAAGGCTAGGATAAGTGGCAAGTTAGTTCGTTAGCCCGTTAGTTCGGCCAGGCGTTTGCCTCGCTGCGCATGGGTTGCCTTGGTGCTCTCATGCCTTTCGCCATCACCTCGCCTCGTCTCACGTCACGTTACCTCACGCCGCGCGCGCCGCCACGCCACTCACGCTACCCACACCGCTCACGGCCCGCAGCGCGCCCTCCCCTTCCCGCCGGCTCGCCGCGATCAACTCGGCCGCGCGCTCGCCGATCATCACCGTCGGCGCATTGGTGTTGCCGCCGATCAGCGTCGGCATCACCGACGCATCGACGATCCGCAGCCCGCTCACACCCCGCACGCGCAATTGCGGATCGACGACCGAGCGCGCGTCGCCGCCCATGCGGCACGTCGCGACCGGGTGATAGATCGTGTCGGCATGCCTCGCGATAGTCTGACGCAACTCCGCATCCGATTGCCCCGGCCGCGTGTACAGCTCCTGACCGCCATACAGCGCGAGCGATGGCGCATCGAGAATGCGCCGCGCCATCTTCACGCCGTCGACGAGCAGATCGAGATCGCGCGTATCGCCGAGGAAGCACGGATCGATCAGCGGCGCGACGCGCGCATCGGCGCTCGCGAGCGTGACCGTGCCGCGGCTATGCGGACGCAGCACGCACACGTGCAGCGAATAGCCGTGGCCCCAATGCATGTGGCGATTGTGATCGTCGACGAGCGCGGCGCAGAAATGCAGTTGCAGATCGGGCCGTTCGAGCGTCGGCCGGCTCTTCAGAAAGCCGCCGGCCTCGGCCACATTGCTCGACAGCATGCCGCGCCCATGCCGCATGAACGTGACGAATTGCGGCAGCATCCGCGCGATGCCGCGCACCGAGAAGCCGGTCGGCTCGATCGACTTCGTGCGCTTGTTGATCGTGAAATCGACATGATCGATGAGGTTGCGGCCGACGTCCGGCGCATCGTGCAATACGTCGATGCCGAGCGAGCGCAATTGCGCGGCCGGCCCGATGCCCGAGCACATCAACAGTTGCGGCGAATTGAACGCGCCCGCGGCAAGCACGACCTCGGCGCGCGCTTCGAGCGTTTCGGTGCGGCCGCCGCGCACGATTTCGACGCCGCTCGCGCGCTTGCCGTCGAAGACGACGCGCAGCACGGTCGCATCGGCGATCATGTGCAGATTCGCGCGCGGCCGGTCGTAGATATAGGCACGCGCCACGCTGCAACGACGGCCGTCGCGCTGCGTCACCTGATAGAAGCCGATACCTTCCTGGTCCGCGCCGTTGAAATCGCGATTCGGTTTGTAGCCCGCTTCGAGCGCGGCCTGCACGAAGCGTTTCGAAAACGGATTCTGGAAGCGCAGATCGGATACGCTCAGCGGCCCCGTGTCGCCGTGCCATGCATCGGCGCCGCGCTCGTTGCCTTCGGCGCGGCGAAAATACGGCAGCACGTCGGCCCATGACCAGCCCGCGCAGCCGAGCTGCGCCCATTCGTCGTAATCGAGCGGATGGCCGCGCGTGTAGATCATCGCGTTGATCGCACTCGATCCGCCGAAGCCGCGTCCGCGCGGCTGATAACCGCGCCGCCCGGCGAGCCCCGGCTGCGGCGTGGTCAGATAGCCGTAGTTGGTCTTGAGCCGGTTCGGCACCACGGCCGCGACGCCCACAGGCATGTTCACGAGCAGATTGCGCCCGGTGTGCGGACCGGCTTCGATCAGCGCGATGGTCGCATCGGGGCAGCTATCCGCGAGCCGGCTCGCGAGCGAGCAACCACCCGAGCCCGCCCCGACGATGATGTAGTCATATTGCATGCGCTCCTCCTGATGGACCGCGTGGCGCGCGGACCCTGTCTCGTGCACAGTTGTCTACGTGTGTTTTCTGCGCATTGTAGGGAGCGTTGCGGAGGCTGCGGCGGCTTCGGGACAGAGCGATTCCTCTAAACGCCGGTACCGTCGCGCCCCTATGATGAACGACGCGCGCGGCATGCATACGCGGCCGCCAACCGGCCACAAGCCGGCCGCGCGAGGCATTCAAACATGACGCGGTGCGCGCCATCCCCCTCGCACGCGGCGTCACACGTAGCGATCAAACAGATGCATGGCCGACCAGTGCCAGCGAACCAGCAAACTCATCAGCGCGGCCCACGCGCACCGTCATCGATCAGGGAGTGGACTCGGATGAAAAACGATCTGCCGGAGGTCGCCGCGCTCGAAGCGCTGCTGCGCGATCAGCGTCACGCGTATCTGCGCGAGCCGTATCCGTCGTGGGACGCGCGCGCGGCGCATCTGCGTGCGCTGCGCAAGCTCATGCTCGACCATCGCGACGCGCTCGCCGAGGCGATGCATACCGACTTCGGCAATCGCTCAAAGCAGGAAGTGCTGCTCGCCGAATTCCTGCTCGTGAAGGAAGAGATCGATGCCGCGCTGCGCCACGGCAAGCGCTGGATGAAAGCACAGCGCCGCAGCACCAACAAGTGGCTGCTGCCCGCGCGCGCGAAGGTGGTGCCGCAGCCGCTCGGCGTGGTGGGCATCATCGTGCCGTGGAATTATCCGGTGCTGCTCGCGGTCGGGCCGCTGATCAGCGCACTGACGGCCGGCAATCGCGCGATCATCAAGATGTCCGAACTCACGCCGCGCACCTCGGCGCTATTCGAGCAGTTGATCGGTCAGACCTTCGCGCGCAATCACGTCGCGGTCGTCAACGGCGACGCGGCGCTTGCCGCCGCGTTCAGCGCGCAGCCGTTCGATCATCTGCTCTTCACCGGTTCGACGAAGGTCGGCCACGAGGTGATGCGCGCGGCGGCCGAGCATCTGACGCCGGTCACGCTCGAACTCGGCGGCAAGTCGCCGGCGATCATCGGCGCGCAGGCGCGCTTCGACAACGCGGTCGACAACCTCGTCGCCGGCAAGACGCTCAACGCGGGGCAGACCTGCATCGCGCCCGACTACGTGCTGGTGCCGCGCGGCAAGGAGCAGGCGTTCATCGAGCGGGCGCGCGGGCGCATGGCGAAGATGTACCCCGACTTCATCCGGAATCCTGATTACACGTCGATCATATCGGCGCGTCACTTCGAGCGGCTCGAACGTCTCGCCGACGAAGCGCAGGCTGCCGGCGCGCAACTGCATGCGCTGACCGACGCGGTGCCCGATGCCGGGAGCCGGCGTTTTCCGTTGATCGCGGTGACGGGCGCGCCGGACGAATGCGCGCTGATGCAGGAGGAGATTTTCGGGCCGCTGCTGCCGCTGGTGCCATACGACACGCTCGACGACGCGATCGCGTGGATCAATGCGCGGCCGCGGCCGCTCGCGCTTTATCTCTATGCCGACGATACGGGCACGATCGAGCGCGTGACGCATGAGACGATCGCGGGCGGGATGGCGGTGAACGAAACGCTGATGCATCTCGCGTGTGAGAGTTTGCCGTTCGGCGGGGTGGGCGCGAGCGGCATGGGGGCGTATCACGGTTATGAGGGGTTTGTGACTTTCTCGAAGATGAAGCCCGTGTTGACGCAGGCGCGGTTCAACGCGCGGGGGTGGATTGCGCCGCCTTATGGGAGGCGGGTGGAGGTTTTGTTGAAGTTAATGATGAAGGGGTAGGGGCCCTGTGCAGGGCTGGGCTTTTTTGTCGTTGTTCTGGTTTTGTTGGCCTTTCCTTGTTTTCATGCCGGTCTATTGGCGTTGCCCCTGTGCGGGCGATTTTGCTTGTTCATAGCGTGCGTTGACGTATCATTGAGCACACAAACCCATTGAAAATCAATGAGTTACTGTTCATGATGCGTCGCGTAGTGCATAGCCGTTCACGGCGTGCATTGTCCTGAAATTGTCCAAAGGGAACACGCAATGGCAAACCACCAGAAACACAAAATCGACCGCGCGTTCATGCGCGCCCTGAACACGACTGCCGCGAAGGAATATCGTGGCCGCGCCATCATGGCACGGGCCAAGATTGAGGGGGCGCAAACTCTTGACAGTGTTTTGCAAATCCGAATGGGAATAAGGGGTACGCTGGAAGCCCCAAACCATAACTGGAATCGCAATGGCAGATATTTTTCTCAAAATTGACGGTATTGCGGGCGAATCGCAAGATGCGACACACCCTGATGAAATTAAGGTTCTTGGCTGGAACTGAAACGTTACGCAGAAGTCCAGTATGCATTCTGGTTCAGGTGGTGGGGCGGCAAAGGCTTCGGTTTCGGATTTGAACTTTACGCATACGATTGACCGGGCAAGCCCCAATCTTGCGAGCTACTGCTTTCAGGGAAAACATATTCTAAAAGTGGTGTTGACCATGCGCAAAGCTGGTGGTTTGCCGCTTGAATATCTGAAATACACCATGTCTGATGTAATCATCACGCACGTGGAACCGGCGGCTGGAGACAGATTGGCGCTAGAACATGTTGCGCTGTCGTTTGCCCGGTTGAAGAAAGAGTATGTGGTGCAAGGCGTAACTGGCGGCAGTCAAGGCACGGTGACCGCACTAATCGACGTGAAGCAGAACACGGCGACCTGACCGGGGCATCTATGAACGACTATGAAAGTCTGATAAGCAATGACGCGCCACCAAGACAGATTAATCTTTATAGCTATGGGACGCTAAAGGATTTAACCCCGATTGAGCTTTATTTGTGCCTATTGACTGAAGAGGCGGCGAAACAATTTGGAACACAAGACGTTGTTGCCGTGATGTCGCTCATACTGGGGTATCCATTTTTGAGCACACGTGCGAAATTCAGAGGGGCAACTCCGGGTGTATCGGTGGCATCACTTATTTGTCGGGAACTGATTGATATCCGCCTAAAGAAAGATTACTTGCCCGCTATTACAGGGACAATTTTCAGTCTAAAAATATCGTGGACGAATAACGTCGGAGCCTTTGTTGGTCGGACTATTCCTGAAATTGGGTGGGTGATTGGTATTTGTGATGTTGTGGTGATAAGCACGAAAACGACCTTGCGCTACAACACCATCGTAAAACCGGAGGACAGATTAAATGATGCAACAGTCGGAACCCTCGGATAATCTGCTTCAATTTGTAGAGAAACAGGCGGGATTGTGGCGAAAGCACACGTTAATTCTCTCCACAAAGATTGAGCGAGATTTGGGGGTCACGGGAATTGATGCGGATGAATTCATGGAGGCATTTTTTCGGGAATTCGACGTTGCGTCAGGGGACTATGACGGTGGGCGATACTTCGGTCCGGAAGGGCTTGAGGTTGGTCTGTCGTGTATTGGGCGATGGCTTGACCGGCGTCGTGGAGTAAAGCGATTCCCGAAGGAGGAGTTAACGCTAGGAATGCTCCAACATGCCATTGACCTCGGCGTATGGGACAGCGAAAGGTTGAAGGAACAGGCGGACACGCAGTCCGACCGTCCCAACGAAGATACCGACTGACGACCGGCGCGCCGAAAACCACGTCTTCACCCATACGCGCCGATACCCCGACCGCTTGAATCCCGGCCCGCTGTGCCGCTCGCGCGGGTCGGGGCATACGTTGCCCTTCAACCATCGCCAAGTCGTCAGAAGCCCGCTAAACGCGTCTGCCGGATTCCTGCCGAACTTGTCCGCATATTGTCCTGAACGCAAATAAAAACGTCTTTTCTACATGCGTTCGATTCGCGCAAAGTCTTTCCTGACAAGGCTTCTGGCGATACAGCGTCGTTTTTCGTAATTTCCCCTGTGCGGGGCGGCACCAATAGACCGACATGAACACAAGGAAAGGCCAACAAACCCAGGAACAACGACAAAAAAGCCCAGCCCCACACAGGGGCAACACCACCAGAACAACGAAAAAACCTACACAAACGTATCCACCAACCCCACAGCCTGCCGCACGGCAACAACCTCACCACTATCAGACGCCCCGCCCCCGGCAATGGCACCACCACTGCCACCCGAAGACTTCCCTCCCGAACGCCCACTCGACCCCGCGTTCTGCTGTCCGCCGCCCTGCCGGGCAAACCCATCACTCACACTCGCGCTTCCGAGCCCGATGCCATTGGACTCCATCGCCTCCCGCAGCTTCGGCAAAGCCGCCTCGACCGCCTCCCGCACCGACTGGTGCTGCGAAACAAAAAGCGCATGCGCATGGTTATCGGCCACCTGCAATACGACCTGCAACGGCCCGAGATCCTTCGGATTCAACGTCAGTTCGGCACTCTGCGAATGCGCATTCGACAAGAACACCACCTTCTGACTCAGCGCCTCCTCCCAATCGCTCGTGCCGACCTGCGGCGCCAACGCATTCGCAGCAGCAGCCGCAGCACTCGCGTTGCCCGTGCTCTGCACCGCGGCCGTCGTACTCGCGGCATTGGCCGCCGCCTGCGTCGCGGCAAGCGCGGCACTCGACGCATCGGCCTCGTTGCGCGCCGTCGCGAGATTGTCAGCCTGCGCGCTGCTGGATGCAGCCGCGGTCAAGGCATCGGCGGCCGACTTCGCTGTCGCCGGATCGCTCAGCGCGGTCGCGGCGGCGCCCGTCGATGCGGCATGGCTCGCGCCCAAGCCCTTGCCGTCGCCGAAGAGGCCGTTTGCGAGCGGCTTGCCCCATGACGCGCCGTTCGAGCCGGCCGTCGCGCCCGTGAGGCTGCCCGCCGCGCTCGCGGCTTTCGCGGCCGCAC
>NZ_VWWM01000040.1:0-268 GCF_011752945.1 Paraburkholderia sp. Cy-641 | reverse complement strand
AGTGTGGTAGACAGGAGTGATGGACTCAGCTGATGAGGTGAGCGAGGATGGGTGCGGCATGGGAGGTAAGGTAGGAGATTAAGAGCGGACATGTGTCGGCGGGTGAGAAGTGGGCGAGGTAGAATCAGTCGAGGCGGGTGAGAGGTGAGAGGGTAAATAATACGTATGTTTAGTTAACGAGTGGTTGATATTCTATACGAACTCATCATTTTTTTTTTTTTTTTTTTTTTTTTAATGATCCGGCCCCCACCGAGATCTACCCGCCGCT
>NZ_VWWM01000039.1:0-84517 GCF_011752945.1 Paraburkholderia sp. Cy-641 | reverse complement strand
TGAAGCGAAACCAGCCGCGATCGACGATCGCGAGCAATTGCCGGCCATCGCCGAGCGCTTGCGGATCGACCGCGATATGGCAGGTTTGCGGGTCCTGGATCAGTTGATCCTCGACGATATTCGGCAGCGCCTGACGCAGCTTCGGACCGCGCAGCGGCGGCAGCGTCGCGGGCATCAGCAGCAGGTCGCGCGCGGCGACCATCAGCACGGCCACGCTCGCGCGCGGCAGCAGCGCGAGCGCCGAACGGCCGGCGCGCTGCGTGCGGCCCGTCTTGTCGAGCAGGACGAACGGCAGCTCGGGCAGTTGCCATTCCTGCGAGGGCACCGCCGGATCACGCGGCGGCAATAGAACGATCAGCGTGCTCAAAGGCCACTCTCTCTCGGGATTGCGTAGTTCATAGTTGGTCTTGCACCCGCACGATACGCGTAGTGTGAGTCAATGGATCGCGATAGACGAGTGTCGTCCGGTCCACGGTGGCGCGCTCGTGCTGCACGCTGCCGTGAACGAGGAAGTAGCTCGAATTGACGTCGAACTCGCTCGCATCGATCGACGCCGACTGCACGCCTGAGGCGGTCAGCGCGAGCTGCACGTCGCCGGTGTTGCGGAAAAACACGGTCTGCCGGCGCGCAACGAGCGTCTGCGCCTGCGACACCGTCATGCCTGTGACGACGGCCGCGATCACTTCGGCCGACGCGGTATTCATATTGAGCGCCGTAATCGTTGGCAACACGGTGACGAACGGGCGCAGACGCTCGACGATTTCGGGCGTGTAGCCGGGAATGTCGAGCAGCGAGTCGACGCTGATCATCTGCAGCGGCGCGACCGCCGGGTTCTCGTCGGCGTCTTCGATGCCGGGCTGGCTCGTGAAGCTGCCGCCGCCTGTGCCACCCCCGCCCCCACCGCCGCCGACCGGCGTCGCGCTGCTCGTCGGCGTGCCGGTCTGGAAGCGCGTCGCCGATTGCGAGAGCGCGGCGCGCATCTGCAACGCGGTGGCCTTGGCGAGCTGGCCGCTCAGGCCGAGCGAGATCAGCAGGCGCTGATACGCGGCGGTCTGCTCCGCGTTCAGCTGCATCACGCCGGGCGCGGGACTCGCCACAAGATTGCGCAGATTGAATTTGGCCTGCGCGTCCTCGATCGAACCGGACAGATACGTGGCCGCGCCTTCCTCGGCGCGCACCTCGCCGATCTGTCCGAGGAAATCGGACAGGCGCGTACGCGCGATCGGCACACCCCACAAGCCGCCCAGATACGTGATGCCCGCCGACGTGTCGCCTTCCGAGCGCAAAATCAGCCGCGTCCAGTCGAGCGCGCCGCGCGCGACCCATTGCGCCTGCGAGAGCAGCCGCTGGTTTTCGATGCGCCGGACCTGCACCTGCTGACGCCACAGCATGCCGGCGACGAGAATCGCCGAGAGCGAGACGACGAGCAGCGCGCTGATGATCGCGACGCCACGCTCGCGCGCGCGACGCCCCTGAACGCGAGCGCGCACTCGCGCACCCGATGCACACCGCCGCCGCGATAACGGGGAGAACGTCATTTCATTCTCCGATCAGAAAAACACGCGTGACGGGCCGCGCAAGCGAGGTCGCGCCGATGCGCACCTCGAGTCCCGTCGCCGAACGCGGCATCGGCGCATTGCCGAGCTGCGGCACCCTCAGATTGTTGGCGGCTTCGCCGATCGCGGCCTGCACGTCGTTCATCTGCGTGGTCCAGCCGAGCTTCGGCACGTACAGGCGCGCCGAGATCGAGCCGACCCCGCCCATCAGCGGGATCGCGTTCCAGCCCTCGCTGTCGCCGCCGTTCAGCGCGCGCCGCAATTCGCCGACGTTGCCGAGCGGCGGCGACGCCGAGCGCACCACGCGTCCATTGGCGATCCGATAGCGCACGACCTGCAGACGCGGCGCCTTGCCCGGCAAAACCATGTACCGAACGATCTGCAGCGTGTTGCCGGAGATCGAGACCGCGGCCTGACCGGCTTCATCGTCGCTGGCGGCCTGGCGCGCGTCGATGCGCATCTGGTCGAAGAGTTGCGCGAACACGCGCTCGTTTTCCATCGCGTTCGTAATCGTCGTGCGGCCGCGGATGATCTGGTCGAGCCCGCGCCACGACAGCACCGCGATCACCGCGAGGATCGCAATCGCGACCAGCAGTTCGATCAGCGTGAAGCCACGCGCGCCGACCCGGCGGCGGCGCTCAGAGCGAGCGGTTGTTTTCATTCGCGACCACCGTGACCATCTGAGCGAGATTGCCGGAGCGCCCAGGCATCGTCACCATGACTTCGACACGGCGAAACACCGGATTCGGCGTCGCCGTCACATGTTCGGTACAGACCAGTTGCAGATTGCCCTGCGAGCAATCGAAGCGCGTTTCGCCGACGTTCGGCCAGCCGTGCGTCAGATGCAGTTGCGCGAGCGCGTTGTCGGCGCTCCAGCCGGCGAGCAGACGCTGATGCAGATCGGCCTCGCCGCTCGCGAGACTGCCGACCGCGCGCAGCGACGCGGCGAGCGCGACCGCGATGATCGCGAGCGCGACGAGCACTTCGATCATCGTGAAGCCGCGCGCGGCGCGACGCGAAACATGGCCGCGCGGCTTGCGGTTCGTGCGGCGGGGAAGGGCGCAGGTGTTCCTGCTGCGGCGAAACATGTCAACGCACCTCGTAGCGGCCATTGCCGGTGCCGACGATCGTCGCCTGTCCGGCCGCCGAAAACAGCGTGACCTGCACCGGCACGTCGATCGCCTCGGTGCCGAAGACGATGCGATCGGCCTGCGAATCCGAACCGGGATAGCTGATCGAGACACTGGTCACGCCGCCTTCCCATCGACGCGGCCCGAGCAGGTCGTCGCGCAACGGACGCCAGCCGTCCTCGGTACGCAGATCGAAACGGAAACCGCCGTCGTACGGCTGCCATGCGATCGGCCGCGCGCGCACCTGCGCTTCGTCGCCGGCCGATTCGAACAGCAGCGCGAGACGCTGTGCTTCCTCGTTCAGGTCGGTGCGCGGATTGCGCGTCATCGTCACGGCGGTCAGCGACACGAGCAGGCCCGCGATCACGAGCACGACCATCATTTCGAGCAGCGTGAAGCCGGCCGCGCGGCGCCGGCTCGCGTGCGTGGACATCATGTAACTCTCGGAATACCGATACGGACTATTGCCACGAACCGACGTCGGCATCGTTGCCTTCGCCGCCGGCCTTGCCATCGGCCCCGTAGCTGAACACGTCGATCTCGCCGTGCACGCCCGGATTCAGATACTGGTACGCATTGCCCCACGGATCGTTCGGCAGACGCTCGAGGTAGCCGCCGTCCTTCCAGTTGTTCGGCACGGGGTCGGTGCTCGGCTTTTCGATCAGCGCGCGCAGGCCCTGCTCCTGGGTCGGATAGCGGCCGTTGTCGAGGCGATAGAGCTTCAATGCCTGCATCACGGTGCCGATGTCCTGCTTCGCGGCGACGCGCCGCGCTTCGTCCGGACGGCTCATGATCTTCGGCACGATCAACGCGGCGAGAATGCCGAGAATCGCGATCACGACCATGATTTCGATCAGCGTAAAACCGCGCTGGCGACGGCTGCGCGAACCCGCGTTGTCAGCGCGGCGAATGGTCGACAGTTGCATAGCTTGCTACCTCTTTTCAGGTGAAATTTTCGACTTGGGCGCATATTGAACACGCCGGGTCGGTCATTTTAATGTCATGGAGTTGAAGGGTTTCAACCCACCGAAATTTTCACAATAGTCCGTACAATGTGCGCATGAACGCCATCCAAATCCGCCTCCTGTCGCTCGCGCTGTTCGCCGCTTTCTGCGCGACGCTGACCTACTGGGTCATCACCCTCACCACGATGTCCGGCGCGCCGTTGCCGGCTGCCGCCGCGCATGCGCAGGTCTCGACCGAGCAGGCCGCGACGCTGTTCGGCGGACAGCTGCAGCGCAACGTCAATCAGGACATCCATCTGTTCGGCATCCTCGCGTTACGCGAAGGCGCTGCGGCGATCGTCAGCGTCGGCGGCGAACCGCCTCATGCGGTGTCGCTCGGCAGCACGCTCATGCAAGGCACCAAACTCTCCGAAGTCCGCGCCCGCTCGATCATCATCGACCGCAACGGCGCGCACTCCGAAGTCTTCCTGCCTCCCAACGCGAGCGGCCCGACCATCTACGTACGCTAAACCAGAAACGGTTGCGCGGCCGCTGCGGCCCGCCGCGCCATCCTTTCCGTTTCTTCCTCGCCTTTCAGTTCTTCCTCGCGCTGCGGCTGCCCGTTACTGCACGAGGTTGTTCAACTCGATGATCGGCATCATCACCGCCAGCACGATCACGAGCACCACGCCCCCCATCGCCAGAATCAGCAGCGGTTCGAGCAGGCTCGTGAGGAACATCGTGCGCCGTTCGAGTTCGCGCGCTTCGCCTTCGGACGCGCGATCGAGCATCGTCGTCACGTCGCCGGTCGCCTCGCCCGAACGGATCAGGTGCACGAGCACCGGCGGAAACGTCTTCGTGTTGCCGAGCGCGCGCGACAGCGAGGTGCCTTCGCGCACGCGCACGATCGCATCGTCGATGTTCTCGCGCATCGCGTTGTTGCTGAGCGTTTCGGCGGCGGCCTGCAACGCGCGCAGAATCGGCACGCCCGCCGCGGTCAGAATGCCGAGCGTGCTTGCGAAGCGCACGGTGTTGTAGCCGCGCACGAGCTTGCCGAGCAGCGGCGCGGTCAGCAGCCAGCGGTCGAACGCGAGACGCGGGCCGGGCTGCTTCAACGTCGAGCGCACCAGATACGCGACCACGACGACGCCGATCAGCATCGCCCACCACCAGTGCCGCACGAAGCCCGACAGCGCCATCATCAGCACGGTGAGAATCGGCAGCTGCTGCTTCGTGCTCGCGAACACGTTCACGACCTGCGGCACCACATAGCTGAGCAGGAACGTCACGATGCCGAACGCGATCAGCGTGACGACCGCCGGATAGGTGAACGCAAGCACGATCTTCTGCTTCAATGCATTGCGCTGCTCGATGTAGTCGGCGAGCCGCGACAGCACGAGGCCGAGCTTGCCCGTATGTTCGCCGGCCGCGACGAGCGCCCGGTAAATCTCGGGGAAATCCTTCGGATGCTGCGTGAGCGCATTGGCCAGCGAATGACCGCCGAGCACTTCGGCGCGAATCGACGCCATCAGCTCGCGGATGTAATCGCGCTCCGACTGCTCGGTCAGCACCGCGAGCGCTTCGTCGAGCGGCAGCCCCGCGATCAACAGACTCGCGAGTTGCCGCGTGAGAATGGCCTGCTCGCGTTGCGACAGACGACGCCCGAGCGCGAGCCGTTGATCGCGCTCGCCGCGCGTGCGCGAGGCGGCCGGTTCGACGACGAGCGGCGTGAGCCCTTGCGAGCGCAGGTTCGTGCGGGCACTGCGCGCGCTGTCCGCGTCGAGCACGCCTTTTTGCGCCTTGCCCGCGGCGTCGATCGCTTCAAAACGAAATGCCGGCATGCGCTTATGCTCCGCCCGTCACGCGAATCACTTCCTCGAGCGAGGTGAGCCCCGATTCGAGCCAGCGCTCCGAATCCTCGCGCAGCGTACGCATGCCCTGCGCGCGGCCCGTTTCGAGAATTTCCGCATCGGCCGCGTTGCGATGAATCAGCGTGCGGATCGATTCGTCGATCAGCAGCAGTTCGTACACGCCGCGCCGTCCCGCATAACCGGAGTGCCCGCACCGGTCGCAGCCGACCGGATGCCAGCGCTTGCTGCCGTCCTCTTCGGTGCGCTCTTCGCGGCATACCGGGCACAGCCGCCGCACGAGCCGCTGCGCCAGCACGCCGAGCAGCGACGAGGCGAGCAGATACGGCTCGACGCCCATGTCCGTGAGACGCGTCACGGCCGAGGCCGCGTCGTTCGTGTGCAGCGTCGCGAGCACGAGGTGGCCCGTGAGCGATGCCTGCACCGCGATCTGCGCCGTTTCGAGGTCGCGGATTTCACCGATCATGATGACGTCCGGGTCCTGCCGCAGAATCGAGCGCAACGCGCGCGCGAAGCTCATGCCGATCCGCTCGTTGACCTGGGTCTGACCGATGCCCGACAGGTCGTATTCGATCGGGTCTTCCACCGTCATGATGTTGGTGGTCGCCGTCTCCAGCCGCGACATCGACGCATACAGCGTCGTGGTCTTGCCCGAGCCGGTCGGGCCCGTCACGAGCACGATGCCGTGCGGCTTGCCGATCAGCTTGTCGAACTGGCCGAGCGTGTCCGAGGCCATGCCGAGCGCTTCGAGATTCAGGCGCGAGGCATCCTTCTCCAGCAGACGCAGCACCGCGCGCTCGCCGTGTCCGGTCGGCAGCGTCGAGACGCGCACGTCGACCGGGCGGCCGCCCACGCGCAACGTGATGCGGCCGTCCTGCGGCAGACGCTTCTCGGCGATGTCGAGCTGCGCCATGATCTTGATGCGCGAAATCAGCGCGCCGTGCAGCGCTTTTTTCGGCCGAACCACATCGCGCAACGTGCCGTCGACGCGAAAGCGCACGACCGACGCGTTCTCGAACGGCTCGATGTGAATGTCGGAAGCCTGTTCGCGCGCGGCTTGCGTGAGCAGCGCGTTGATCATGCGGATGATCGGCGCGTCGTCTTCCGATTCGAGCAGATCCTCGACCTCGGGAATGTCCTGCATCAGGCGCGACAGATCGACTTCGCCTTCCACCTCGCCGACCACCTGCGCAGCGCTGCCGTCCTGGCGAGCGTAGGCCTGGTTGATTGCCTGCGCGAGTTCGTCGGCCGGCATGCGCACGACCGAGACCGCGCCGAAATTGCGCGCGACCTCGGCAAGCGCCGCGTCGCTCGTGCGTTCGCTGATCCAGACTTCGAGGCTGTCGGGGTGCTGATGCGCGACGAGAATCTGGCCGCCGCGCGCGAAGCCGTACGGCACGAGCCGGGCCGCGAGCGGCGAGGGCGCCGCGTGCTCGCCGACGGCCTCGCCGTGGTGCGTGCGCTGCGATTGCGCGGGCGTCTGCGTCACGGACGCGCTCCCGGCGACATCGTGCTCGGCTCGACGCTGCTCGCCGGGGCGATGACGGCGGGCTGCGGCACGAGTTGCGTCATCGCGGGCTGCGCCGCTTGCGGCACGGCCTGTTGCGGCGTTTGTTGGGGAGCTTGCTGCGGCATCATCTGCTGACGGCGCATCTGGTTCAGATCGAACAGGTTCATCGCGGGCACGCCACCCTGGCTCGGGCCAATCGGCATCGGCGGCACGACCGGATCGTCGCGATCCTTCATGATGTTGTTGTCCGAGCGGTACGCGCCCTGCACGCCCTGGATGTAGTCGTAGCGGTTCGCCGTGACAGCCTGCGCGGTATCGCGATCGCTGATGATGACGGGACGCAGGAACACCATCAGGTTGGTCTTGTCGCGCGTCTTCTGCTCCGAGCGGAACAGCTGGCCGAGCCACGGAATGTCGCCGAGCAGCGGCACCTTGCTGTTGCTGACCTGGTAGTTGTCCTGCATCAGGCCGCCGAGCACGATGATCTCGCCGTTATCGCACAGCACCGTCGACTGGATCGAGCGCTTCGTGAACTCCGGGCCCGCCGGGTTCGTCGTCGAGTTGTTCGTGCCGTTCACGATCGCCGAATCTTCGGTGTAAAGCTGCAGCTTGAGGATGCCGCCTTCGGTGATCTGCGGCTTCACGTGCAGCGTGAGACCGATGTCGACGCGGTCGAACGTGTTGAATGCCGCGCTCGTCGTGCCGCTCGTCAGGTTCGAGTACGAACCGGTCTGGATCGGCACGTTCGTACCGACGACGATCTTCGCTTCCTCGTTGTCGAGCGTAATCAGGTTAGGCGTGGACAGCACGTTCGCGTCGGCGGTCTGCGAGAGCGCCTGCAGCAGCGCGCCGAGACCCTGTACGCCGAAGAGGTTGTGAATCCAGCCGACGTTCAGGCCTTGCTGAAGCGTGCCGTTGCCGAGCGCCGAGGCAAGCCCGAGACCGCTGGTCGCGCCGGCTGTCGCGCCGGCCGTTACGGCCGCGGCCGTCAGGTTGACGATGCTGTTGCCGGAGCCGGCCGCCAGGTTCGTGCCGGCGAACAGCGAATTGTTCGCGACCTGCCACTGGATGCCAAGATTGCCGCTCGTGTTCGAGTTCAGCTCGACGATCAGCGCCTCGATGTAGACCTGCGCGCGGCGCGCGTCGAGCTGATCGATCACGGCGCGCAGATTGCGGTAGACCGGGTCCGGCGCGGTGATGATCAGCGAGTTGGTCGCGGAGTCGGCCGTAATCATGCCGCCGCCCTGGTTGTCGTCGCTCTTGTTCTTGTCGCCGCCGAGAAAATCGCCGTTGTTATTCGAGCCCGAGGCGCCGCCGCCCATCGGCGAGGCCATCGAGCTGCTGCCGAGGCCGCCCGACGGCAACGGCGGCGTGCCGGACGTGCCCGTCGAGTTGCTGCCCGACAGGCCGCCGCTGCTATTCTGGTTGAACGAGTTCGCTTCGTTCGAGCCGCCCGACGAACCGCCTTCGCCGCCGCCGCTCTTGCCGAGCATGCTGCGCAGCGTGCGCGCGAGCTTCGTCGCATCCGCGTTGCGCAGCGGCACGACGTGCATGTTGCCTGGCATCGTGGTCGGCGTGTCGAGCTGCTTCGCGAGTTCCCGCGCGGCGGCAAGGCGCGCGCTGTTCGAGGCGCGGATCAGCAGCGAGTTGGTGCGCGGGTCAGACGAAATCGATACCTTCAGCGTCGCGTCCGTGCTGCCGATCGAGCCCGGGTCGAGCATCTTGTTCATCTGCTGGGCGATGTCGATCGCGTTCGCGTTCTTCAGCTGCACGACCGCGACCGACTGGCCCGCCGCGCTGTCGACGCCCGCAATGATCTGCGCGATGCGCCGCACGTTGTCGGCGTAATCGGTGACGACAATCGTATTGTTGGCCGGATAGGCCGCGACGGTATTGTTCGGCGAGATCAGCGGACGCAGCACCGGCAGCAGGTTATTGGCCGATTCGTTCTTCAGCGTGAAGACCTGCGTGACCACCTGGTCGCCGCGCGCGCTCGGCGTATTGCCGACGTAGGTCGGCACGCCCTGCAGCTTGGCGTCGGCCTCGGGCACGACCTTCAGCACGCCGTGATCCTGCACCAGCGCGAAGCCCTGCATGCGCAGTGCCGACTGCAGGGTTTTCAGCGCCTGATCTTCAGGTACAGCGTTTTCGGAAACGAGGTTCAGCTGTCCCTTCACCCGTGGGTCGACAATGATCGTTTTGCCGGTTGCGGCGCCGATCGCCTTCGCGACCTGATCGATGTCGGCGTTCACGAAATTCAGTGTCACCTCTGCCTGTGCTGTCTGCGCGGTGATCAACCCAGCCACCAGCAGCGCCGTTGCCACGCGACGCAAAGCCATACAATTTCTTCTCATGGAATGTGATATCGATGCCGGCAGCCGCTGCCACCGACGGTCATGCGATGCGGACCCGGCGGCAAGCCATTGCCCGATCGGCTTACGAGCCGGTTGCGAAAACGATTTCCGCGTGGAACACCAGCTCGCCAATGTCCGAAAAAAACGAACAGTACCAGCTTTTCATGTCGGATTTGAAACAAAACAGACGACCTCGCGCGATTCCTTTAAAAGATCGCTGGGTTGTCATTCAATTGAAAGCAAACCGGCTTCAGGAGCGAATCTCAGCACGCGGATTTGTGCTGCCTTATGTCGGTTGGCCAACTTGACGATGTTCAGACTGCCGGTATGATACGAGCCGTTCGACTCGCCGTTATGGGTTTGCTCACGCGGGTTTTCCCCGACGCGCGATAAACACCCGGCCAGCCTGCCTCTCGCGGCAAAAACGCGGCAGGGAAAACGCCTTACCGATCCTTACTCCGAGATTTTCTGGCTGTCTTTAGCGATGAAATGTCCGTTCGTTACTGTCGTTGTCACCCTGACCCTGCTCGCGGCAGCGGGGTCGGCGCGCGCCGACTGTTTCGACGAGGCGGCCAAATATCAGAAGGTTAATCCGCTGATTCTGCGGGCCATCGCCTGGCAGGAATCGCACAACCGGCCGGACGCGCAGCACAAGAACGCGAACGGCTCGACCGACTACGGCGTGATGCAGATCAACTCGATCCATCTGCCTGTGCTCGCGCAATACGGCATCTCGCAGGGCACGCTGATGGAGCCGTGCAAGAACGTCTATATCGCCGCGTGGCATCTGCGCCGGCAGATGAACAAGTACGGCAATACGTGGCAGGCGGTCGGCGCGTACCACTCCGAAACGCCGGCATTGCGCGACAAGTACTCGCAGCAGATCGTCGCGATTCTGCGTAGCTGGAAGTTGATGCCGGCCGCACGCTAGTACGAGAACTAAAGCGGTTTGCCGGGTTTCTCGTTCGCTGGCGTGCTTTCTTCCGTTTTTTCCTCGTGATTTTCCCCACGAATACGGCCGTGCCTCTCGCCGCCACGATGCTCGCGCGCGGCCCATGGCCGTTTTGATGCACAATGCGGCTTCATGCTGCCGCGACGATCCGTTCGGGCTCGCGCGGCAAAACGGCCAAGCGGCTCATGCAAGGCCGGGCCCGGCATGCCTTCCCATCTTCCTGTTTTCTCCGTACCGCGATGAACCAGCCGCTATTGCCCGTCACCGTGCTCTCCGGTTTTCTGGGCGCCGGCAAGACCACGCTCCTGAACCACATCCTCGCGAATCGCGCCGGTCTGCGCGTCGCGGTGATCGTCAACGATCTCGCCGCCGTCAATATCGATTCGACGCTCGTGCGTCACGCCGCCGAGTTGTCGCGTGTCGAGGAACAGCTCGTCGAGTTGTCGAACGGCTGCATCTGCTGCACGTTGCGCGACGATCTGCTGAACGAGATCCGCCGCCTCGCGGAAGAAAAGCGCTTCGATGCGCTGCTGATCGAATCGACCGGCGTCGCCGAACCGATGCCGATCGCCGAAACCTTCGCGTTCGTCGACGATGACGGCGCATCGCTATCCGATATCGCGCGGCTCGACACGATGGTGACCGTCGTCGATGCGTTCAACTTCCTGCGCGACTATGCCTCGGCCGAGGCGCTCGCCGAACGCGGCGTCGCCGTCAGCGAAGAAGATGACCGCACGATCGTCGAACTGCTGATCGAGCAGATCGAATTCTGTGACGTGCTCGTCGTGAACAAGGCGGACCTCGTCAGCACGGACGAACTCGCGCGCCTGCAAGGCATCCTCGCGCGCATCAACCCGCGCGCGGTGCAAGTGGTGAGCCGCTTCGGCAGCGTGCCGCTCGACCAGGTGCTGAACACGGGCCGCTTCGATTTCGACGAGGCGTCGAGCGCGCCGGGCTGGCTCGCCTCGCTCGATCACGGTCACGACGATGAGCACGGCCACGCGCATCACGGCGAAGCGGACGAATACGGCATCGGCAATTTCATTTATCGCGCGCGCCGGCCGTTTCATCCGCAGCGGCTGTGGGAATTGCTGCATCAGGAATGGAAGGGCGTGCTGCGCAGCAAGGGCTTCTTCTGGCTCGCGACGCGCAATGACATCGCCGGTTCGCTGTCGCAAGCGGGCGGTGCCTGCCGGCATGGTCCGGCGGGCATGTGGTGGGCCGCGCAGGATCGCAGCGAATGGCCCGACGGAGACGACGAACTGAGCGCCGAAATCGCCGCCGACTGGTATGGCGATCTGGACGATACGAGCATCGGCGACCGTCGCCAGGAGCTGGTGTTGATCGGCATCGATATCGATCCGGCCGCGTGGCGCGCGAAATTCGACGCGTGCCTGCTCAGCGACGCCGAATACGCGCTCGGGTCAGAGGCCTGGCGACAGTTCGACGATCCGTTCCCCGCATGGGACTTCGACGAAGACAATCACGATCATGACGGCGCACAGGGTCACACCCATCACGATCACGGCCACGATTGCGAACACGGCGGAGATGGTCACGGCGAAATCGTGCATCGTCACGACTGAGCACCGGGCGCACCAGGCACAGCGCCCGGCATTTTCCCGCTGGCCGGAAACGAAATCGCGGACGAAAAAAAACCCGCCATGGGCGGGTTTCTAGCGGGTGTCAACTGCCCGGCAGATCGATCTGCTTAGCGCTTGTTGACTGCGTCCTTGAACGCTTTGCCGGCGGTGAACTTGACGGTCTTGGCTGCCGGAATCTTGATGGTTTCGCCGGTCTTGGGATTGCGACCCGTACGCGCTGCGCGCTTACCCGAACCGAAGCTGCCGAAGCCGATCAACTGGACCGCTTCACCCTTCGACACAGCCTTCTTGATCACTTCGAGCAACGTGTCCAGCGTTTCGCCGGTTTGAGCCTTGCTGGCGCCCGTCTGTCCTGCGACAGCGTCGATCAATTCCTGTTTGTTCATTAAGGTTCCTTTCTGAGTTTAGGTTGATACGAACAGCGCGAACGCGCCGATTATACGTGCGCGCACCGCGCCGTCGAGCAGCTGCGGCCCTGATCCCCGAGAATCTCTCGCACCGGACAGGTGACTGTCCGCCGGCCGTGCTGCCGCTCCCTTCGCGGCGCTTGCTATGATAGCGCAGCGCAAACCCAATCAGGATAAGGGTTTCGAAGATTTGCGCGGTTCTCGGGCCGATCCAGCAAGGAAACCGGAGTTTTCACCTTGGTTAACCCTTAAAACGAGGCTGAAACCCAGTGCTGACGGGGCTTGGCGTTGGTTTTTGCCAACGCAGCACAGATGCGCATCCGCCTTTTTCCGGCGCTCCGCGAGCCGCGCGCGCCGGCCACAACGACCGGACCGCTCCTTCGAGCATCCATTTGAGCGTGTTTTCCCGCTGCGCATGACCGATCCGCTGATCCCCGCCGTCCTCGCTTTTCGCGACAACGGCAACCCGTTTTCGCCGCTCTACGACGACATCTATCACAGCGCCGTCGGCGCGCTCGAACAGGCCGAATACGTTTTTCTGCGCGGCAATGCGCTGCCCGGGCGATGGCAGAACCGCCGCACGTTCACCGTGCTCGAAACCGGCTTCGGCATGGGCATCAACTTTCTCGTGACGTGGGCCGCGTGGCGCGCCGATCCGTCGCGTTGCGAGCGGCTGCATTTCGTGTCGATCGAAAAGCAGCCGTTCAGCGCCGACGATCTGCGCCGCGTCTATGCGAAGACGCTCTCCGAGCCGCTGATTGCGAGCCTTGCCGATACGCTCGCGCACGCATGGCCGATGCTCGTGCCGGGCACGCACCGGCTCGAATTCGAAGGCGGCCGTGTCGTGCTCACGCTGGTCTTCGCCGATGCGGCCGACAGCCTGCCTGCGTTGCGCCTGCGCGCCGACGCGTTTTATCTCGACGGTTTCGCGCCCGCGAAAAATCCCGAGCTGTGGAGCCCAGTGATCTTCAAGTCGCTCGCACGCGTGGCGGGCGAGGGCGCGACCTTCTCCACCTACAGCAGCGCCGGCGACGTCAAACGCGCGTTGACACAATGCGGCTTCGAGTATCGCAAGGTCGACGGCTTCGGCTGGAAGCGCGCGATGCTGGTCGGTCACTTCGCGCCGCGCTGGCGGGTGCGCCGTTATGAACCGCCCGCGCCGTTCGCGCATGCCGAGCGGCATGCGGTCGTGATCGGCGCGGGGCTCGCCGGCTGCGCCGTGATCGAACGGCTTGCGGCGCGCGGCTGGCGCGTCACGTCGCTCGAACGGCACGCGTCGGTGGCGCAGGATGCGTCGGGCAATCCCGCGGGCGTCTTCCATCCGATGATCTCGCGCGACGACAGCGTCGCCTCGCGCGTCACGCGCGCCGGTTTCCTCTATACGCTCAATCGCTGGGCCGCGCTCGAAGCGGCCGGTCATCGGCTCGCGCGCGGCGGCGAGGGCCTGCTGCAAATCGCCGCCGATGACGACGAAGCCCGCTCGATCGGCGCTGCAATCGCGACGTTCCGCTATCCGTCCGACTGCGTGAGGCCGGTTTCCGCCAGCGAGGCTTCGGCGCTCGCCGGCATGCCGCTCGCGCGCGGCGGCTGGTTCTTTGCGCACGGCGGCTGGATCGATCCGGCCTCGTTATGCGCCGCGCAGTTCGCCGCGGCGGGCGAGCGGCTCGAACGACGCTTCGGCGTCGAGGTCGCGCGGCTCGAACGAACCGGCGACCAGTGGACCGTCTTCGATATCGCGGGCAATGCGGTAGTACGCGCGCCGGTCGTGATCGTCGCCGGTGCGCACGAGGCCGCGCGAATCGCCGGCTTGCGTCATGCGCCGACCCGCAGCATTCGCGGTCAGTTGAGCTTACTGCCGCCGGGCACGGTCGCGCCGCTCGCGCTGCCGGTGATCGGCGAGGGTTACGCGGTGCCGCTCGCGAACGGCGTCACGCTGGCCGGCGCCACTTACGAACTCGACGATCCCGATACGTCGCTGCGAACGGACGGTCATCGTGAGAACATCGAGCGCGTCGCGCAGATGCTGCCCGCGTTCGCGAGCGCGCTCGACGTCGCACAACCGGCGGCAATCGCCGAACTCGCGGGACGCGTGGCGTTTCGCTGCGTCACGAGCGACCGCATGCCGATGATCGGCCAGCTCGCCGACGAAGCCGCGGCCACCCGCGATGCCGCCCGCCTGCGCGGCGCATGGCCGCTCGATCTGCCGCGCGTGGACGGCCTGTACGGCGCATTCGCGTATGGGTCTCGCGGTCTCGTATGGGCGGCGCTTGGCGCGGAACTGATCGCCTCGCAGATCGAAGGCGAGCCGTGGCCGCTCGAACGCGACCTCGCGGAAGACATCGACCCGGCCCGGTTCCTGCTGCGTGGATTGCGGCAGGGAACGGTCGGTTAACCGCCCTCCCTCGTTAACGGTCGCGGTCGCAGTCACGGTCGCAACCGCACGCTGCGTGATCGTCGCATGCTGTTGCCGTATACGCCGCTGCGGTTCATCCCGACGGTTAACCCGGTTAACTCGCAACGCAGGTTATCCACCAGCCCCTGTGGATAACCGCGCGGTTAACCGGCGCAAGTCGTGTGGAACCGTTGTGGACGTAAACGGGGTAACTCGCGCGTCGCCGAAAAGCGCAAAAAGTTGCCCGCGTATACCTGCCGCTGCCGCACACGCTGTGCATCCGGTTATGCGGCCGGTAATTGGCTGATTCGTTTCGGTAAACCCGAGTTATCCACAGAAAGCGAGGCAGCTTGTTAACTGTTACTACGTATACATACGGTAAACCAGTAAACAACGAAGGCAGAGGCTGACGCCCCGCCCATCGACTGGCGCAATTCCGTCAAAACATCGCTGGACTTCACCGGTTCTATGCGGAAACGCACATGAAAAACACACAGGCAGCGCTCAAGCTCGCAATCCGCGCCGGCTATTTTTCATGAGTAAAACGGTCGCTTTTTCCTCTTGTCACCGTTTGTCATGAAGATCGCGTACGTTTTTACCGTTTTGCCTGCGAGTTGGTGCCTTTTCGGTTGAGACAGAAAAAGCTATGGCACAATCGCCGTTCTTTTCCGCGTTGTGCCCCCCGTATCTGGCGGCACGCATTGCAACGGAACGGTGCCGGTCAAACAGAATCTGATTCAAAGTCGACGGCGTTCTTTCACCGTACCGGTTGCTATAGCCGCATCCGTGAACGTGCCGGATTCTTCGCGGTTCTTTTCCGGCCGCGGCGCATGCCGATCATCCGATCATTGAAACTCGCAACGCTGACTTCGCGAAGCGAGATTGCGACAGTGGGCGTTGACCGCTCGCTCGCCGGCGTCTGCGCCGGTTCGTGTCGTCTGCCGTTGCTGACAAGGAGAACCCATCACGATGAATTCGGCGTTTTCGTTTCTTCCAGCGTGGCCGCTTTCGCCCGACGCCATCTTTTGGGCCGGACTTGCCTTGCTTGCCGCCGGGCTGTGCGGCGAGTTGTGTTATCGCGCATGGCGTTTACCGCGCATTTCCGGTTATGCGGTGATCGGTCTCGTTGCCGGCGCGGCCGGTTTCGGCGTGATCGACGCCGATGCCGCGCGCGCCGCGCGGCCGTTGCTCGACGTCGCGCTCGGCCTGCTGCTGTTCGAACTCGGCAGCCGGCTCGATCTGCGCTGGATCCGCCGTAATCCGTGGCTGATCCTGTCTAGCGTCGCCGAAGCCACGCTGACTTTCGTGCTGGTCCTGCCGGTTCTGCTGTTCCTGAACGTGCCGCTGATGGTGGCGACCGTGCTGGCCGCGATCGCAATGGCGACGTCGCCGGCGATGGTGATCCAGCTGAAAACGGAATTGCGCGCGGAAGGGCAGGTCACGCAGCGTCTGCTGACGCTGACCGCGCTGAACAGCATGTATGCGGTGGTGATCGAAAAGCTCGTCTCGAGCTGGCTGCATCAGGAGGTATACGGCAATGTCTTCGCGACCATCCTGCAGCCGCTGTATCTGCTGATCGGCTCGCTCGTGCTCGCGTATCTGCTTGCGCGCACCTGCACGTTCTTCTATCGGCGCCTGAACATGCACGACGAGCATTCGTTCGTCGCGCTGTTCGGTCTCGTGCTGCTCGCGATCGCGGTTGCGCATCTGTTCAAGCTGTCGACGATCCTCGCGTTGCTCGCCGCGGGCATCATCGTGAAAAATCATGAGGCTCGTCCGCAGTTGTGGCCGCAGCATTTCGGCACGGCCGGCTGGCTGCTGACCGTGATCCTGTTCGTGCTAACGCTGACCGCGTTCGAATGGCGGCACATCGCGCTCGGCGGTGTTGCGGCGCTGGGGCTGATCGTGGCGCGGCTGGTGGCGAAGCTGGTCGGCGTGCTCGCGTTCGCCAAGCCGAGCGGCCTGAACTGGAAACAGGGCGTGGCGCTCGGCCTGTCGTTGTCGCCCATGTCGGCGCTGGCTTATCTGCTCGTCGACGACACCTACAACCTTTATCCGAACTTCGATCCGCAATTGCGCGCCATCGTGATGTGTTCGATTTTCGTGCTGCAGATTCTCGGGCCGTGGCTCGTGTATCGCAGTCTCGCGCTCGTCGCCGAACGGCGCGAAGAGTAAGCGGGAACCCAACATGAGCGCGGCGTGGCAAGACGGCGGCGCCGGACTCGCGAAGCCGTTTTAAACTCATCCGTTTCAAACGACCTGACTCAGGGGACGCCATGTCACTCGAACCCTTCATCGATTCGAAGCCGTTCACATTCGGCATCGAACTCGAAATGCAGATCGTCAATACGCATGACTATGATCTGACCAAGGCCGGCTCGGATCTGCTGCGTCTTATCAAGGACGAAAAAATCCCCGGCAACATCACGCCGGAAATCACCGAAAGCATGATCGAGCTGTCGACCGGCATCTGTACGTCGCATGAGCAGGCCGTGGCCGATCTGCGCCAGATTCGCGACACGCTTGTCTCCGCGGCCGATCATCTCAATGTCGGCCTGTGCGGCGGCGGCACGCATGCTTTCCAGCAATGGAGCGAGCGGCAGATCGTCGATACGCCGCGTTTTCAGTATCTTTCCGAGCTGTACGGCTATCTGGCGAAGCAGTTCACGGTGTTCGGCCAGCACGTGCACATCGGTTGCCCGGATGCGAACAGCGCGCTGTATCTGCTGCATTCGATGTCGCGTTTCATCCCGCATTTCATCGCCTTGTCCGCTTCGTCGCCGTTCGTGCAGGGCGTCGATACCGGTTTCCATTCGGCGCGGCTCAATTCGGTGTTCGCGTTTCCGTTGTCGGGCCGCGCGCCGTTCGTGCTCACGTGGGACAGCTTCGAGGAATATTTCTCGAAGATGGTCCATACCGGCGTGGTCAACAGCATGAAGGACTTTTACTGGGACATCCGTCCGAAGCCGGGCTTCGGCACGATCGAAGTACGTGTGATGGATACGCCGTTTTCGGTCGACCGCGCCGCGGCGATTGCCTGCTACATCCAGACGCTCGCGCGGCATCTGCTGCTCGACAAGCCGATCGCGCCGAAGGAGGACGACTACCTTGTCTATACCTTCAACCGCTTCGAGGCCTGCCGTTTCGGTCTCGGCGGCACCTGCATCAATCCGCAAACGGGCGAACGCAAGACGATTTCCGAGGACATCCTCGAAACGCTCGAACTGATCGGCGCGCATGCCGAAACGCTGGGCTCGACCAATGCGCTGACTGAAATCGGCGCGATTGCGCGCGGCCAGATCAACGATGCAACCTGGCTGCGCAGCGTGTTTGCGCGGGAAAAGTCCTTGCACGAAGCGGTGCGGCAGCAGTGTCTGCAATGGCGCGCCTAGTCGCGAGGTCATTCACAAAATCGCGCTCGCGAGTGTCATTTACGTAACGTTTCAGGGAAACCCGCCTCGTGCGGGTTTTTTTTCGTAATGTCTTTTAAAAAATTTTTGCCCGTGACCCCCTTCAGGTTTTTCCAAAGTTTACGTA
Organism: Paraburkholderia sp. Cy-641; assembly: GCF_011752945.1. Lineage (NCBI taxonomy): Bacteria > Pseudomonadati > Pseudomonadota > Betaproteobacteria > Burkholderiales > Burkholderiaceae > Paraburkholderia > Paraburkholderia sp. Cy-641. The sequence goes on along the minus strand of NZ_VWWM01000039.1, from coordinate 66,263 downwards.
TACAAGCGTAGTAGTCGTTAACAAGCATTGCCTGAGGCTGTGGACAACTGAATAATTCCTTGCAAAGTCAACGCGCTGCGGAAATGATAACGAGGTATCGCGAAATGGGCTTCGACCTTGTCGGACAAGGACGGACAGGAAGCGGTCAGGTATTGTCCGGGGCGTTATCGGGAAATGTTGCACAGGCTATCCAAACGTTTTCCCCTGGTTATCCACAGAGTGGGTTGGATAAGTTAGCTGTACGATTTGCCGACCTCGCATAGAATGTCGTTTTCAACCGCTAGCGGTTTGCCGGGCGGTAAATTTTTGAGATAGTTGAACCACCGGTTTCGTCAGCAGTCAGTCGAAGCTACCCCACACACGCAACGGGCGCGGTCGGTAAGCAGTTTGCCGGCATCGCACAAAAGCGGTAAATAAACGAATCGAAGATTATGAGCGAAGGTGTATACGGAGAACAGGCAGCTGGGCGTGTGACCCACAGCCTCTTGCGATTGAGCACGGCGATGCGCAGCCAGGCTTGGGAATGGGCGGAAGGCGCAGGCCTCACGCCGACCCAGGGCGAAATCCTCGTGCTGTTGATGCAGCGCAAAGGGCCGATGCGTCTCGGCGAGATTGCCCGCGAAACGGCGCTGACCGCCGCGACCACCAGCGATGCGGTCAGCACGCTCGAGACCAAGGGTCTTGTCGAAAAGCGCCGCGCCCTCGACGATGGCCGTGCCCTTGCTGTCCGTCTGACTTCGCGTGGCCGCACGGCCGCGAAGCGCGCGGCCCAGTGGCCCGACTTCCTGAGCAAGGCAGTGGGCACGCTGCGTGAAGAAGAGCAGGCCGTGTTCTATCGCACGCTGCTCAAGACCATCCATCAGCTCGAGGCGCAGGACACGATTCCGGCGCACCGCATGTGCCTGAGCTGCTCGCATTTCCAGCCGAGCAAGAATCCGAAGAAGACGCCGCATCACTGCGCGCTGCTCGACCTGAACATGGCGGACACCGATCTGCGTCTCGACTGCTCCGTGCACGAAAAGGCGGACGTCGCTACCCAGAAGAAGAACTGGAAGATTTTCGCGGTCTAACGCGGCGTCTTTCGGGGCGATCGGGACCATTCGCTATCATGGCCTCGCGGGTCCGGCGGCCGGCGTAAGCCGGCTGTCGGACGGCTGGCGGTCGCGCAATGACAGGCCGGCGGCATGTCGTTGCACGGCAAGTCGTTAGTTAACCTGAAGGTGGGACAGGGCGATGAATCGCGAAGTACTGGCCATTCGTCATGTGCACTTCGAGGATCTGGGCAGTCTCGAGCTGGTGCTCGGCGAGCGTGGGCGTCCGGTCCGTTATCTCGACGTGGGACTTGCCCGTATCGAGGCGCCGAATCCCGTCTCCGCTTCGTTGATGGTCGTGCTCGGCGGCCCGATCAGCGCAACCGGCGACGCGCTTTATCCCACACTCGTGCCGCTGCTCGCGATGATCGAAAAGCGCATCGCGGCCGGTCTGCCGACGCTCGGCATCTGTCTCGGCGCGCAACTGATCGCGCGTGCGCTCGGTGCGCGCGTTTATCCCGCAGGCCATACCGAACTCGGCTGGACGCCGCTCACGTTGACCGACGCCGGCCGCGCTTCGCCGCTGCGTCATCTGGATGGCGCGCAGACGTCGATGCTGCATTGGCATGGCGATACCTTCGATCTGCCCGCCAACGCGACGCGTCTTGCTTCGACACCCGCCTGCGAAAACCAGGCGTTCACCTGGGGCGATCACGTGCTGGGTTTGCAATGTCATCCGGAAATCCGCAGCGATCGCTTCGAACCATGGCTGATCGGCAATGCGGGCGAACTGATCGGGCATGGCATCGATGCGCGCCAGTTGCGTGCCGATACCGCGCAATTCGGCCCGGCCCTCGAAGCCGCCGCCTGCCGCATGTTCGGCGAATGGCTCGATCAGGTCGAAACCCAAGCCTGAGCCCAGATTCATGCAGTAAACCGCTTGCGGTGCTATGCTCGGTTGCTCTCGGGTTTTCACTGGGCAAATCCATGAGCGCGCTTTTCTCTCCGCTCACGCTGCGTAGCGTGACGCTTCCCAACCGTATCGTTGTTTCCCCGATGTGCCAGTACTCCGCCGAACGCGGCGAAGCGACCGCATGGCACATGATCCACCTCGGCAGTCTCGCCTTGTCCGGCGCGGCGATGCTGTGCATCGAAGCGACCGCGGTCGAACCCGATGGCCGCATCACGCCCGGCGATCTCGGCTTGTGGGACGACGCAACCGAAGAAGCGCTGGTGCCGGTGCTGGCCGCGATTCGCAAGCATTCGTCCATCAGCGTGACGATGCAGCTGTCGCATGCGGGCCGCAAGGCGTCGAGCCATGTGCCGTGGGACGGCGGTCAACTGATTCCGGTGTCGCAAGGCGGCTGGCTGCCGCATGCGCCGTCGGCGTTGCCGCACAAGGCCGGTGAAGAGCCGCCGCTGGCGCTCGACGTCGGCGGTCTGAGGCGGATTCGCGAAGCCTTTGCGGCTTCGGCGCGGCGTGCCGCGCGCCTCGGCATCGACGCACTCGAAGTGCATGCGGCGCATGGTTATCTGCTGCATCAGTTCCTCTCGCCGGTCGCCAATCAGCGCAGCGACGAATACGGCGGCTCGCTCGAAAACCGCATGCGTTTCCCGCTCGAAATCTTCGACATCGTGCGCGCCGCATTCCCGGCCGACAAACCCGTTGGCGTGCGCGTGTCGGCAACCGACTGGGTCGAAGGCGGCTGGACGCTCGAAGACACGATCGCCTTTGCGCACGAACTGCAAAAGCGCGGCTGCGACTGGATCGATGTGTCATCGGGCGGCGTGTCGCCATTGCAGAGGATTCCGCTCGAACCCGGTTATCAGATTCCGTTCGCGAAGGCCGTCCGGCATGCGACCGGTCTTGCGACGATCGGCGTCGGGCTCATCACCGATCCGCTGCATGCCGAGCAACTGATCGAAGCGGGCGACGCCGACCTGATCGCCATCGCTCGCGGTCTGCTGTACAACCCGCGCTGGCCGTGGCATGCCGCCGCGCAACTCGGCGCTACGGTCGATGCGCCGCCGCAGTACTGGCGTTCGCAACCGCGCGATCAGAAGGCCCTGTTCGGCGACATATCGTTCGGTCAACGCTAACGTAGCGCAGCTTGAAACGAACGCGCCGGCGACGGTTGAACGAAGCCGCAGTCAGCGTGTAGGATGCCGGTTGTGGCGCTTCGGCGTCGCAAGTCGACGCGGCGCTCGCAGGGCGCCGCGTTTGCTATCCGCGTCAGAAAAGCTGCGTGCAAAACGTGTCTCTGACGATTGCCGGACTTCATCCCAGTTCTTCACAAGGATTCATTCAATGAATTCACGCAGGATCGCCGTGCGCCGTTCGGGTGTGCACGGCAAGGGCGTGTTTGCACTCGAACCGATTGCGGCCGGCGAGCGGCTCATCGAATACAAGGGCGAGCGGATCTCCTGGAAAGAAGCGCTGCGCCGTCATCCGCACAATCCGGCTGAGCCGAATCATACGTTCTACTTCGCGCTGGACAACGGCAAGGTGATCGACGGCAAGGTGAACGGCAATAGCGCGCGCTGGATCAATCACTCGTGCGCGCCGAACTGCGAGGCCGAGGAAATCGACGGTCACGTGTACGTGCATGCGCTGCGCGATATCGCGGAAGGCGAGGAAGTCTTTTACGACTACGGGCTCGTGATCGACGCGCGTCAGACGAAAAAGCTCAAGAAGGAATACGAATGCCGTTGCGGCGCGCGCAAGTGCCGCGGCACGATGCTGGCGCCGCCGGCGAAGGGCAAGAGCGGCGGTGCCAAGGCCGACAAGCCAGGCAAGTCCGGCAAGTCCGGCAAGACGACGAAGAAATCGAAGAAGAAATGAGACAAGGCGTGAGCGCCTCGGTCGAACCGGGCGTTCACGTCCTGCTGCTGTCGGATAGTCAGATATCCACCGGCGCCGAGGGCGCCGTTTTTTTCGCCACGCGCCGCGCGTCGGCGTCCGCGACGCCGGCAGGCACCTCGGCACGCATCAGCGGCACCCGCACGATGAAACGTGCGCCGCCTTCGGGTGCATCCTCGTAATGCACGCTGCCGTGATGCAGCACCATGATGTCGTGGACGATCGCCAGACCCAGGCCCGCGCCGCTATCCACGCCGGCTTCGCTCTGGCCGTCGCCGCGGAAAAACCGCTTGAACAGATCGGCCTGCTGCGCGCGGGGCACGCCCGGCCCATTGTCTTCGACGACGATCTCCGCCATGCGCAGCTCGTCGATCAGCGTCTGCGAAACGGTCACGGTGATACGAGCGCCGTCGATGCGCGACGGCGGCACGTACTTCAGCGCGTTATCGAGCAGATTCGCGATCACTTCATGCAGCAGCACCGGGTTGCCGCGCGCCGTCAGCGGATGATCGTTCGAGGGATCGTCGAGACGCTGGAAGCCGAGGTCAACCTGCACGGCAAGCGCGCGCGGCACCCATTCCGCACCTGTGTCGAACGCGAGCGCGGCCATATCGACATTGACGAAGCGTGCCGCCTGTTCGCCCGGCTCGGCCCGCGCGAGCGACAGCAACTGATTCGACAGCCGCACCGCGCGGTCGGCCGCGGCGCGCAACTCTCGCACGGCGGCGAGCGTCTGCTGCGGATCGCGCGCGACCGCCGCCTGTTCCGCATGCAGCTTCACGGCGGTGAGCGGCGTGCGCAGCTGATGCGCGGCGTCGGCGATGAATTTGCGCTGCGCGTCGAGCGCGGTTTTCAGGCGGTCGAGCAGCGCGTTCAGTGCGCCGGTAAGCGGACGGATTTCGACGGGCACATAGGTTTCGTCGACCGGTTCGAGCGACGTGTGCGTCTGCCGGTTCAGCGAATCGGCGAGGGCGGTGAGCGGATTGAGCTGCTGATTGACGACGCGCCAGACGATGACCCAGCCGGCCAGCAGCAGCAACAGCAGCGGCATCATGATCGCGACCAGAAACTCGGCGGCAATGCGGAACCGGTGATGCACGGCCTGACCGACTTCGATGATGATCGGATTGCCCTTCGGCTGGTCGACCCGCACTTGCGCGACCCGTACCGTCACGCCTTCATGCTGGGTTTCGAATACATACGCATAGTGCATACGGCGCACGTTGATGCCTTGCAGCGGCAGATTGCTGTCGCCGGCGATTTCGGTGTCGCCGTTGCTGATCCGGTAGACGAGATGCTCGACCGGATCGGAGAACATCGCCTGCGCGAGCGGCGGCACCGTGATCGGCGCTTCGGGTCCGGCAATCTGGATCTGTTTGGAGATCGCGGTGGCGAGGTCGGCGAGCGAGCGGTCGACGACATGCTGCGTGTACTGCCAGGCCAGCCAGTAAGCGATCAGGCCGCTCATCAGCGCGAGCAGCGAAAGGGGAGCAGCGAGGCGCCGCAGCAGCGTGCGGCGCAGACTATTAGCGGCCGGCTGGGGCATGGTCGTACGCGCGGGGTAGGGACAACGGCGCGAGGCGCCCTGAAATGTTCCGGAGGCCGGCAGGCCGCACACCCGGCACGAGGTGTGTGCCGCACCGGTCCGGCGCCGTCGGGCCGCGACGCAATGCGCGGCCCGTACGACGATTATGCCGCCTGGCGGATTTCCTGCAACAGGTAGCCGAAGCCACGCACGGTGACGATTTCGACACGGCAGTTCTCGAGTTTCTTGCGCACCCGGTGCACGTAGACTTCGATCGCGGTGTCGCCGAGATCGCCGCCGAAGTGCGTGAGGTGATCCTGCAATTGCGCCTTGCTGACCACGCGGCCATGACGCAGCAGCAGCATTTCGAGCACCGCGAATTCGCGCGGCGACAGTTCGAGCGGCTTGTCGTCGTTGAAGATGCGGCGATCGACGCCCGACAGGCGCACGCCGCCGAGCGACACTTCCGGACGCGGCATGTCGCCGTGCGGACCGCTGCGGCGCATCACCGCGCGAATGCGTGCTTCGAGCTCGGCGGGTTCGAACGGCTTCAGCATGTAGTCGTCGGCGCCGGAATTGAGACCTTGCACGCGGTCGTTCAGCTCGTCGCGCGCGGTGAGGATGATGACCGGCGTATGGCGATTGCTCTGGCGGAAACGCGCGAGCAGCGTCATGCCGTCGATGCCCGGCAGACCGAGATCGAGGATCACGAGTTCGTGGCGGTTTTGCGTGAGGGCCTGTTCGGCGAAGATGCCGTCATGGACCATGTCGACGGTGAAACCGGCTTGTTCGAGACTGCTTTGGATGCCGCGTGCGATGGGACGGTCATCTTCAATCAGAAGGAGTCGCATGGATTTCGCTCAAGTACAATGGGTTTAGGCGTTTGGGCAAGCGGTTCGCCGGGGCGCCTGCTGCACAGGCAGCGTGCGAAGCGGCGGAAAGCGCGCCGCGAAGCAGCTGCCGAGCCGCCTTGGAACGCCTTGCTAGCCATCACGAAGTCATGTCCGAGATCACCATTCACGAACTGGAAGCCGCGATCAACTTCTGGCGTGCCCGCTCGCCTTCAAGCGGCGACGAACTCGTTCTGTGCAAGGAGGCAAGCGCGCTCTCCAAGCCGTATGCGCTGCTGATTGTACAGCGTCAGCAGTCGCTATCACTGGATCGTTTCGACCCGATTGCAAAGCAGGCATGGGAATCTTACGTTCGACTTAATAATAGCCTGTAGAACTGAAGGTTTGACCAGGGGATAGCCTGCATTGTCCTTTCATTTCGATCCGATTGTTTGATGCGCGGCGTATAAACGTGCGTGAGACACCGCGAATTTTTTGTATTGCGCGGTAATACCTTTGATAAACGCGGCGACTCGAATTGCATCGCGATCCGCGTGAAAAAGACGGGTGCGAATGTAGAGCGGGCGGTGCATCTAAATGGCACGAAACTGTCGTTATTTTGTATAAATATGCAATAATTTCGCGTTAAATAACGATTCAATGCGGAATATTCACATGCTGGAACTCGATCACTTCGATCTCGCGCTGCTGGACGTGTTGCAGCGCTTTGGGCGGGCTACGCATCAGCAACTGGCCGAGCAGGTGCCGCTGTCGCCGTCGCAGATCGGGCGGCGTTTGCAGCGGCTGGAGCAGGTGGGCGTCGTCGACGGCTACCGCGTCGTGCTGCGTCCGGAAAAACTCGGGCTCGGCGTCACCGCGTTTACGAGCCTCAAACTGAAGCACCACGGCGATTCGATCATCGAGCAGTTTCAGCAGCAGATCGACGCGCTGCCGGAAGTGCTCGAATGTCATGCGGTGGTTGGGGATGCCGATTATCTGCTGCGCATCGTTGCGCCGGACCTGAACTACCTGTCGACGTTCGTGATGAAGAAGCTCATGCGCGTGCCCGGTGTCGACAGCGTGCGCTCGAACATCGTGCTGACCACGTTCAAGCGCAATGGGCCGTTACCGCTCGGGCATCTGGCGCCGGGAGCGGCCGCGGTTTGATGATGTGGAAGGGGCGGTGGTAAGTTCGCGGTCGTTTTGCGGCCGTTTCGCCTCGCTTGCCGTCCGAGGAGCGATACCCGGGCGGGCCGCGACGCGTGGCACGCTGCGGCCCATGACATCGCTGGAAACTTATGCAGCCTGTTCCGCGTCGTTCAGCAGATCGACGTAGGCGACCGGCACCAGATCCGCTTCCGCTACGCCGAGGCTTCTGAACATCTCCTGCGCTTCGGCGTGACCGCTTTCCTCGTCGTCGTCCTGCGCGAGCACCACTTCGAGTTCGATGAAATCGCCGAGACCGTCGACGCGGTCCAGGTGAATCCGCGTGCGCCCGCTCAGGTACACATGCCGTTCCTTCGTGACGATGCCGCGCGTGGTCAGCGCGGTCGCGAGCAATGCATGCATCGCTTCGGGGTTCGTCACGGGACTGCGCGTGTAGTACGAGGCCTTCGGGCCGTCGCGGTCGTCACGCTGATAGAAGATCAGCTCGGCCGGCGTGCCGTCGTCGAACTGGCGCAGCTTCAGGCGGCCGCGCGGCACGTCGTAGAAAAAATCCTGCTGGCGGAAGATCAGCGGAGCCTCTGTCGCGAGTTGCGCGGCGCGCTCGCGCAGTTGCTCGAAATGCTGGGCGCGGGCTTTGATTTCGATGTTGCGTGCCATGTCAGGCTCCTGTCGATGGATGGAATGGCCGGCGGCTTCCCCGGGTTGCCGTGGTTGCCGCAGAGAAGCCGCCGGGAAAAACGAAGTCGGGCGGAACGGGAAATCGTATGAGGCGGGTGAGCAGGCACAAACGTTCAATCTAGCAAAAACTGTGTGACGGTATGGTTTCAGCCCGCAAGCAAAATAGGGCAGCGGCGTGGCGGTCGAGACAGGTCGACATGACCGTGATGTGGCGCATTTTGCACCGACGTGTTTTCCGTCTTTTCGCCGGTTACGCCGCTTGCTGCATCCCTTATGGCATTAGCGCGCCTCATATCGCGAGGGATGGCGAAGTGCTCGCGCAATGCCGGATCGGCGCCACGCAACCTCGCGGGCGCGGACCTCGGGCCGTTCAGGCCGTTTTAGCTGCGAAATTCAATTTGCCCACTGCTGCTCGATCAGCTTCAGCGCGGCCGCAATCGCCGGTTCGTCCTTGCGCTCGTCGAGCGTGATGAAGCTGAGCTGGGTCGGCACGGTGATTCCCTCGACGATCGTCAGCGCGTGCGCATGGGCTTCGGCAATCGCGGTCGCGTCGCGCGCCAGCGTGAGGCCGACGCCCGACTTGACGAGATCGAGCATCGACGGCTCCTGGTCCACCTCGGCCACCTTGACCGGCTTCACGCCGGCCTCGCCGAAGCAGCGCGACAACAGGCGGTTGTGCGCCGACGCGGGCGGCGTCCAGATCCACGGCAGCGCGGCGAGCGAGCGCCAGTCGCGCGCGCCCTTCACGCGGTCTTTCCAGCCGGCCGGCGCGAGCACGCGGTACTGGAAATACGTGAGCGTCACCGCGTGACACGCGGGGCCGTCGCGCGGCTCGTCGTCGGACGGCAGGCCGATGTAATAGCCGACGTCCAGCTCGCCCGCGCGAATCTGTTCGAGCACCCAGCCCGACATGCCGTGGCGCAGCGCGGTTTCGATCCGCGGCCAGGTTTCGACGAGCTGCTTCAGAAAGCCGCCGAGGCGCAGGAATTCGGGGTCGAGAATCGTGCCGATGCGCAGACGTCCGCGCACTTCCTGGCGCAGCGACTGCGCGGCGCGTTGCACGTCGGCGGCGGCTCCAAGTGCGCGTTCGGCATGCGGCAGCAGCGCCTGGCCGTCGCGCGTGAGCGTTAGTCCGTGCGAGGTCCGCGTGAACAGCGTCACGCCGAGCGCCTCCTGCAAGTGCTTGATTTGCAGGCTGACGGCGGGTTGGGTCAGATGCAGTTGCACCGCGGCGCGCGTGAGATTGCCCTCGCGTGCGACGGTGACGAAGGCCCGGAGCAGAGTCAGATCCATAGCCTGATATTAGCGCGGCTTATAGCTCATTTGAGCAATATTCATTGGATTTGTCTCGCCAAAGCGCCGTACGCTTGGCGTTCAGCACGCTCGCAGAGGCGCTGCATGCGCCACGCGCGTTATCCACGCCGGGCTAAACGACATCACCGGAACACCACAGGAAGAGGAAAGAGATGAGCGAGACATATATACAAACCGCGCAGGACGAGACCGGGCGCGGCGCGGCCGGCGCCCGCGTGCTGGGCCATTTCATCAACGGCCGGGCGGTGGACGGCACGAGCGGCCGTTTCGGCGATGTCTTCAATCCGGCGCTCGGCAGCGTGAGTGCCCGCGTGCCGCTCGCGAGCGTCGCCGAGGTGGATGCGGCGGTCGCCGCCGCCAAAGCCGCTTTCCCCGCGTGGAGCGAAACCGCGCCGATCAAACGGGCGCGTGTGCTGTTCAGGTTCAAGGAATTGCTCGACCGTCACCACGATGAACTCGCCGAGTTGATTACGCGCGAACACGGCAAGGTGTTTTCCGATGCGAAGGGCGAGGTGATGCGCGGCATCGAGATCGTCGAATTCGCGTGCGGCATTCCGAATCTGCTGAAGACCGACTTCACCGACCAGATCGGCGGTGGTATCGACAACTGGAATCTGCGTCAGCCGCTCGGCGTGGTCGCCGGCATCACGCCGTTCAATTTCCCGATGATGGTGCCGAGCTGGATGTTCCCGGTCGCGATCGCGTGCGGCAACACCTTCGTGCTGAAGCCGTCCGAACGCGATCCGTCGGCCTCGATCCGGCTTGCCGAACTGCTGAAGGAAGCGGGTCTGCCGGACGGCGTGTTCAACGTCGTGCATGGCGACAAGGTCGCGGTCGATGCGTTGCTCGTGCATCCCGAAGTGAGCGCGCTGTCGTTCGTCGGCTCGACGCCGATCGCCGAATACATCTACACGGAAGGCACGAAGTACGGCAAGCGCGTGCAGGCGTTGGGCGGTGCGAAGAACCACCTCGTCGTGATGCCCGACGCCGATCTCGATCAAGCCGTCGATGCGTTGATCGGCGCTGCGTACGGTTCGGCGGGCGAGCGCTGCATGGCGATTTCGGTGGCGGTCGCGGTGGGCCATATCGCCGATGAACTGATCGAGCGTCTGACGCCGCGCGTGAAGAGCCTGAAGATCCTCAACGGCATGGAAGCGGCTGCTGAGATGGGGCCGCTCGTGACCGGCGCGCATCGCGACAAGGTGGCCGGCTATATCGACGCCGGCGTGGCAGCGGGCGCGAAGCTCGTCGTCGACGGGCGCGGTCATCAGGTGGCGGGCCACGAGAACGGCTTCTTCCTTGGCGGTACGCTATTCGACGACGTGACGACCGGGATGAAGATCTATCGCGAGGAAATTTTCGGGCCGGTGCTGTGCGTGGTGCGCGTGCCGGACTTCGCCTCCGCGGTCGCGCTGATCAACGCCAACCAGTTCGCGAACGGCGTGTCGCTGTTTACGTCCGATGGCGGCATTGCGCGCGCGTTCTCGCGGCAGATCGAGATCGGCATGGTGGGCATCAACGTGCCGATTCCGGTGCCGATGGCCTGGCATTCGTTCGGCGGCTGGAAGAAGTCGCTGTTCGGCGATCATCACGCGTATGGCGAAGAGGGCGTGCGCTTCTATACGCGCTATAAGAGCATCATGCAGCGCTGGCCCGACAGCATCGCGAAGGGCGCTGAATTCACGATGCCGGTCGCGAAGTAGTCTGTCGTAAGCATAAAAATGAACATAAAAATGCTTAGGAGACTGAATGATGAGTCATAGCGAAAGTACGTCCACGGCCTCGCGGCGGCTCGAAGGCGAATTCGACTACATCATTGTCGGCGCCGGCACTGCGGGCTGCGTGCTGGCGAACCGGCTCACCGGAGATCCTGACGTCAGCGTGCTGCTGCTCGAAGCGGGCGGCAAGGACGATTACCACTGGATTCACGTGCCGGTCGGCTACCTGTATTGCATCGGCAATCCGCGCACGGACTGGCTCTACAAGACGCAGGCGGAAGCGGGACTCAATGGCCGCGCGCTGTCGTATCCGCGCGGGCGCGTGTTGGGCGGCAGTTCGTCGATCAACGGCATGATCTATATGCGCGGCCAGCGCGAGGACTACGACGAGTGGGCGCGCGTGACCAACGACCGTTCGTGGTCGTGGGATGCGGTGCTGCCGGTCTTCAAACGCAGCGAAGATCACCACGGCGGCGCCAACGAATCGCACGGCGCGGGTGGCCCGTGGCGCGTCGAAAAGCAGCGCCTGAAGTGGCAGATTCTCGAAGAGTTCGCGCAAGCCGCGCAGCAAACCGGCATTCCCGCAACGGACGACTTCAATCGCGGCGACAACACCGGTGTCGGCTATTTCGACGTCAACCAGAAGCGCGGCATTCGCTGGAATGCGTCGAAGGCGTTTCTGCGGCCCGCCGTGAAGCGGCCGAATCTCACGGTCATGACCGGCGCGCATACGCAGCGGGTCGTGTTCGAGGGACGCCGCTGCACGGGTGTCGAATATCGTGGCGGCGAGGTCGACTATCTCGCCCGGGCGCGTTGCGAAGTCATTCTTGCCGCGGGCGCGGTCAACTCGCCGCAACTGCTCGAACTGTCCGGCGTCGGCGATGGCGCGCGTCTTCAGAAGCTCGGCATCGAGGTCGTTCACGATCTGCGCGGCGTTGGCGAAAATCTGCAGGATCATTTGCAGCTGCGCATGGCTTATAAAGTCGAAGGCGTGCGCACGCTCAACACGATGACCGCGCACTGGTGGGGCAAGCTCATGATCGGCATGCAGTACGCGTTGTTCCAAAGCGGGCCGATGTCGATGTCGCCGTCGCAACTCGGTGCGTTCGCCAGGTCCGATCCCGACGATCGTTCGCTCACACGCCCCGATCTCGAGTACCACGTGCAGCCGCTTTCGCTCGATCGCTTCGGTGAGCCGCTGCATCGCTTCAATGCATTCACGGCGTCGGTGTGCCAATTGCGTCCCACGTCGCGAGGCAGTATCCATATTGGATCGGCCGACGCATCGGCGCCGCCGTTGATCGCGCCGAACTATCTCTCCACCGATTACGACCGCCACGTCGCCGCGAACGCATTGCGTCTCACGCGCCGCATCGCCGCGGCGCCCGCGCTTGCGCGCTATCGGCCGCAGGAGATTCTGCCGGGCATCCAGTATCAAAGCGAAGCCGAGTTGCAGCAGGCCGCGGGCGCGGTCGGCACGACGATCTTCCATCCGGTCGGCACCTGCCGTATGGGCACGAGCGACGATCCCGCCGCGGTCGTCGACAACCGCCTGCGGGTTATCGGCGTCGAGGGCTTGCGTGTCGTCGATGCGTCGGTGATGCCGAACATCACGTCGGGCAACACGAATTCGCCGACGCTGATGATCGCCGAGCGCGCGAGTGCGATGATTCGCGAAGATCGCCGCGCACGCGTAAGTGGCAGCATGTCCGCGCAAAACAGCATGTCTGCGCCTCTGTCGGCGCTGTGATGGACGTGTCGCTTGCGCACGGCGACCGCTCGGTCCACTTTCACTAAGTGCAAATCCCAATGAATGCGCTGCATCATTGGCGCGACAATGATAGTCATGCTGCGTGCTGCGCCATGGATTACCGTCCGGATTGGTGCAGTACGCCAACGATCGGCAAGGGGGTGCCGTCGTTCATAAAACGTCGCGCGGAGCTTCGCGCGAAAAGATCGTAGTGCTTCGCCTAACTCCGTATGGAAGGGAACATGATTCTCGGCGATACGATTCTCGAAACGCGCGGCCTCACCCGTGAGTTCAAAGGCTTTGTTGCCGTGAACGGCGTGAACCTGCGCGTGCGCCGTGGTTCGATCCATGCGCTGATCGGCCCCAACGGAGCAGGCAAGACCACCTGCTTCAATCTGCTCACCAAATTTCTCGAACCCACTGCGGGTCAGATCGTTTTCAACGGTGTCGATATCACCAGCGAACGTCCCGCGCAGATCGCGCGGCGCGGCATCATCCGTTCGTTCCAGATTTCCGCGGTATTTCCGCATCTGACGGCATTGCAGAACGTGCGCGTTGGTTTGCAGCGCTCGCTCGGCACCGCATTTCACTTCTGGAAGAGCGAGCGCACGCTGCGGCGTCTGAACGATCGCGCGATGGACCTGCTGACCCAGGTCGGTCTGACCGATTTCGCCGACGTGCTGACGGTCGAACTTGCCTACGGCCGCAAGCGCGCGCTCGAAATCGCCACCACGCTCGCGATGGAACCGGAATTGATGCTGCTCGACGAGCCGACCCAAGGCATGGGCCACGAAGACGTGGACCGCGTGACCGCGCTCATCAAGAAAGTATCGGCCGGCCGCACGATCCTGATGGTCGAGCACAACATGAACGTGATCGCCGGCATCTCCGATACGATCACCGTGCTGCAACGGGGCGAGGTGCTGGCCGAAGGCAGCTACGCGGAAGTGTCGAAGAATCCGCTCGTGATGCAAGCCTACATGGGCAGCGCCGACGCGGTGCTCGCCGGAGCCCACGCATGAATACGACGGTCGAGCGCGAAGGGCTCGAAGCGGGCACAACGAAAAACGGCGCAGCCGCGCTGGAAATCGCGGGACTGCAAACCTGGTACGGGGAATCCCACATTCTGCACGGCGTCGATCTGACGGTCGGCCGCGGCGAGGTCGTCACGCTGCTCGGGCGCAACGGCGCGGGCCGCACCACGACGCTGCGCGCGATCATGGGCCTCACGGGGCGCCGCACGGGTTCGATCCGGATCGGCGGACGCGAAACGATCGATCTGCCCACGCATCGCATCGCGCACTGCGGCATCGGTTACTGCCCCGAAGAGCGCGGCATTTTTTCGAGCCTGTCGTGCGAGGAAAATCTGCTGTTGCCGCCGCCCGTCGGCGACAAGGCGCACATGATGTCGCTCGAGGAAATCTACGCGATGTTCCCGAATCTGTACGAGCGGCGCATGAGCCAGGGCACGCGGCTCTCGGGCGGCGAACAGCAGATGCTCGCGGTCGCGCGGATTCTGCGCACGGGTGCGAATCTGCTGCTGCTCGACGAAATCTCGGAAGGGCTCGCACCCGTGATCGTGCAGGCGCTCGCGCGCATGATCGTCACGCTGAAGGCGCGTGGCTACACGGTCGTGATGGTCGAACAGAACTTCCGTTTTGCCGCGCCGCTCGCCGATCGTTTCTATGTGATGGAGCACGGTACGATCGTCGAGCATTTCGCGGCCCGCGAACTCGAAGGCAAGATGCCGGTGCTGCACGATTTACTCGGTGTATAGACCCCCATGCGGGCGTACTCGCGGAAATCTTCCGCATGCGTCCGCTTGCCTCTGATAACCACAAGCGAACAACCTGGAGACACGCATGAAAAAGAACCCACTCGCACGGCTTGCCTCATTCTGTTTCGCGGTTGCCGCCGGCACTGCGCTAACGTTCGGGGGCGCGCAAGCGGCCGACGATGCCGTGAAGATCGGCTTCATCACCGACATGTCGGGCCTGTACGCCGATATCGACGGGCAGGGCGGTCTTGAGGCGATCCGCATGGCGGTGGCCGACTTCGGCGGCAAGGTCAACGGCAAGCCGATCACGGTGCTGTACGCGGATCACCAGAACAAGGCGGACATCGCCGCGTCGCGTGCGCGCGAATGGTTCGACCGCGATGGCGTCGACATGCTGATCGGCGGCACGAACTCGGCGACCGGGTTGTCGATGAACACCGTCGCGGGCGAGAAGCACAAGGTCTACATCAACATCGGCGCCGGCGCCGATACGCTGACCAACGAGCAATGCACGCCGTACACGGTTCACTACGCCTACGACACGACGGCGCTCGCCAACGGCACGGGCTCGGCCGTGACGAAGCAGGGCGGCAAGACGTGGTACTTCCTGACGGCCGACTACGCGTTCGGCAAGGCGCTCGAAAAGGCCACCTCGGACGTCGTGAAGGCGAACGGCGGCCAGGTGCTCGGTTCGGTGCGGCATCCGCTCTCGGCGTCGGACTTCTCGTCGTTCCTGTTGCAGGCGCAGGCCTCGAAGGCGCAGATTCTCGGCCTCGCGAATGCCGGCGGCGATACGGTCAACGCGATCAAGGCCGCGAAGGAATTCGGCATTCCGAAGACAATGAAGATCGCCGCGCTGCTGATGTTCATCGACGACGTGCACAGCCTCGGTCTCGAAACCACGCAAGGTCTCGTGCTGACCGACAGCTGGTACTGGAACAAGGATGCCGAGACACGCAAGTGGTCGCAGCGCTACTTCGACAAGATGAAGAAGATGCCGTCGAGCCTGCAGGCCGCCGACTATTCGGCGACGATGAACTACCTGAAGGCGGTGCAGGCGGTCGGCTCGACCGACCCGGACAAGGTGATGGCGCAGCTGCGCAAGACGAAGATCGACGACTTCTACGCGAAGGGCTACATCCGCCAGGACGGCAGCATGATCCACGACATGTACCTGATGCAGGTGAAGACGCCGGCCGAATCGAAAGAACCGTGGGACTACTACAAGATCATGGCGACGATCCCGGGCGAGCAGGCGTTCACGACCAAGGCGCAAACGCGCTGTGCGTTGTGGAAGTAAGCGCGGGCCAGAAGAAAGAAGTCGCGGATAGCGGCACCTGAGACGCTCGCGGGGGCCTTCCGTTGTTCGTGAACGAAACGCCGTGCGTGTTGCTGCTGCGTTGAATGGCAGCGCGGCGCGTACGTGCGGCGTTTTCGTGAGCATGAGCAACGGCGGCTCAAACGGCCCGGACGTTTTGCGTGCCGCGCAGCGGGCGCTATTTGCCGCATCGTGCGCGCGACCGGTCTCACTTGACGATGGCTTGAAGGGCGAAGGGCTTCAATGGATATCTTTGGCGTTCCGCTTCCGGCGATGCTGAGCCAGCTTCTGCTCGGGCTCGTGAACGGCTCGTTCTACGCGATTCTGAGCCTTGGGCTGGCGGTGATTTTCGGCCTGCTCAACGTGATCAACTTCGCGCATGGCGCGCTGTTCATGCTCGGCGCGATGCTCGCGTGGATGGGGCTGTCGTATTTCAATCTGCCGTACTGGGTGATGCTCGTACTCGCGCCGCTGATCGTCGGGCTGTTCGGCATCGCGATCGAGCGCACGATGCTGCGCTGGCTCTATAAGCTCGATCATCTATACGGCCTGCTGCTGACGTTCGGGCTCACGCTTGCGATCGAAGGCATCTTCCATTCGATCTACGGGTCGTCGGGCCAGCCGTACGACGTGCCTTCGGCGCTTACCGGCGCGACCAATCTCGGCTTCATGTTCCTGCCGAACTATCGCGCGTGGGTTGTCGTCGCGTCGCTCGTCGTGTGCTTCGCGACGTGGTTCGTGATCGAGAAGACGCGGCTTGGCGCGTATCTGCGCGCGGGCACCGAAAACCCGAAGCTCGTCGAGGCGTTCGGCGTCAACGTGCCGCTGATGATTACGCTGACCTACGGCTTCGGCGTCGCGCTCGCGGCGTTTGCCGGCGTGCTCGCCGCGCCGGTCATCCAGGTCTCGCCGCTGATGGGCCAGCCGATGATCATCACCGTGTTTGCGGTGGTCGTGATCGGCGGGATGGGGTCGATCATGGGCTCGATTCTGACCGGCCTCATGCTCGGTGTGATCGAAGGGCTCACGCGCGTGTATTACCCCGAGGCGTCGGCGACCGTCGTCTTCGTGATCATGGCGCTCGTGTTGCTCGTGCGCCCGGCGGGCCTCTTCGGCAGGGAAAAATGATGCAGAGAAAAGTCCTCTACGGTCTGCTGCTGATCGTGCTGCTCGCGGTGCCGGTGCTTGGCATCTATCCGCTCTTCGTGATGAAGGTGCTGTGCTTCGCGCTGTTCGCGGCCGCCTTCAATCTGTTGATCGGCTATACGGGGCTGCTGTCGTTCGGACATGCGATGTTTCTCGCCTCGGCCGGCTACGCGACCGGCTATGCGATGCAGACGCTCGGGTTCTCGCCGGAGCTCGGGGTGCTGACCGGCACCGCGACGGCGACGCTGCTCGGGCTCGTCGTCGGCTTCTTCGCGATTCGCCGCCAGGGCATCTACTTCGCGATGGTGACGCTCGCGCTCGCGCAGATGGTGTACTTCGTGTTCCTGCAGGCGCCGTTCACGCATGGCGAAGACGGTCTGCAAGGCGTGCCGCGCGGCAAGCTGTTCGGCGTGCTCGGTCTTTCGTCGGACGTCGCGCTCTATTTCGTCGTGCTCGCGGTGGTCGTGGCGGCATTCCTGTTGATCGTGCGGATCGTCCATTCGCCGTTCGGGCAGGTGCTCGTCGCGATCAAGGAGAACGAGCCGCGCGCGGTGTCGCTCGGCTACGATACCGATCGCTTCAAGCTGCTGGCGTTCATTCTGTCGGCCGGCCTCGCGGGTCTTGCCGGCTCGCTGAAAGTGCTCGTGCAGGGCTTCGAAACCTTGAGCGACGCGTATTGGACCATGTCCGGTCTCGTCATCCTGATGACGCTCGTGGGTGGTATGGGTACGCTGTTCGGGCCGCTGCTCGGCGCCGCGCTGATCGTGTCGCTCGAAGACCGGCTCGGCGATATCGGTGCCGCGCTTGCCTCGGTGACGGGCGTCGACTGGTTCCGCTCGCTCGGCGAATCGGTGACGATCGTCACGGGGCTGATTTTCATTGCGTGCGTGCTGGCGTTCCGGCGTGGTATCGTCGGCGAAATCGTCGCGCGCGTGCGGCCGTTGCGTGCATAATCGAGCCTGGCTTGATGCAGTGCGATATGAGATTGCTTCGACATCCGATCTAATTCGGGCAGGCTAAAAATCCAATGAAACAACGGCTTTCATAAGCAGGTCGCATAATGTGCAGACGAAACGCGCCGACGTGCGTCAATTCGGTGCCGCAGTGCACCACTAGGGTAATTGCTAGTTGTTACCGGTAGAGGCGTCGTTTAATCTTTACGCAGTTCTGATGCACCACGAATTTGCAGGTGGAGAACGAGGAGACAATTGAGGCACTCAGTGCCCAGACGAAAGCGCTGTTGGATTGATATCCAACAGCGCTTTTTATTTGTGCTTTTCGAACGCGCTTTCGACAAGCCGCGCCGGGATAATCGTTGAATCGGGCCGTTATTTTTGTTCGACGAGAACACCGCATTTAAGCGCTACAACCCTGCAAAACGCTTGCGGCACGGCGCGCGCGTCCGCTAAACTCGCTTTTCACCGACCACTGGGTTGGCATTTAAATCCGCGGATTTAAATTCAGTTGAATAACGGGGTTAATAGAGGAGCAGGATGAAGTCGGCATTACGTTGGATCAGCGCGGCATTGGTCGCCACCGGAGTATCGGCTGCCTGGAGCGGCCATGCATTCGCAGACGTGAAAATCGGCGTCACCGTGTCGGCTACGGGGCCGGCCGCTTCGCTCGGCATTCCGGAGAAGAACACGATCGCGCTGCTGCCCAAGGAGGTCGCGGGCCAGAAAATCGATTACATCGTGCTCGACGACGCGACCGATTCCACCCAGGCGGTCAAGAACGCCCGCAAGCTCACCAGCGAAGATCACGTCGACGCGCTGATCGGCTCGACCGTCGTGCCGAACTCGCTCGCCATGATCGACGTCGCCGCCGAAACGTCCACGCCGATGATCTCGATGGCCGCCGCCGCGGGCATCGTCGAGCCGATGGACGCGAAGCGCGCCTGGGTCTTCAAGACGCCGCAGAACGACATCCTGATGGCGACCGCGATCGCGCAGCACATGGCGAATCACGGCGTGAAGACGGTCGCGTTCATCGGTTTTGCCGACGCATACGGCGAGAGCTGGTTCAAGGAGTTCAGCAAGGCCGCCGATCTCCAGAAGATCAAGGTCGTCGCGAACGAGCGTTTTGCGCGCAACGACGCGTCGGTCACGGGCCAGGTGCTGAAGATGATGTCGCAGAACCCGGACGCGGTGCTGATCGCCGGCGCCGGCACGCCGGCCGCGCTGCCGCAGAAAACGCTCAGGGAGCGCGGCTACAAGGGCAAGTACTATCAGACGCACGGTGTCGCGAACAACGACTTCCTGCGCGTGTGCAGCAAGGATTGCGAGGGCACGTGGCTGCCGGCCGGTCCGCTGCTCGTCGCGGATCAACTGCCCGATTCAAACCCGGTGAAGAAGACCTCGCTCGCGTACAAACACGCGTATGAAGCCGCTTATGGCGTGGGCTCCGTGTCGACGTTCGGCGGCCATGCGTGGGACGCGGGCCTGCTGTTGCAACAGGCGATTCCGCTCGCGCTGAAGAAAGGGCAGCCGGGCACGCCGGCGTTCCGCGAAGCGCTGCGCGCGGCGCTCGAAGGCACCAAAGACATGCCCGCATCGCACGGCATCTTCAACATGAGCGCGAACGATCACGCCGGTCTCGATCAGCGAGCGCGTGTGATGGTGCAGATCGTCGACGGCAAGTGGAAGCTGGCCGGCGACTGAGCGAAGGCAAAACGCCACGAAGCCTCATCGAAAAGACGCGTGCAGTTGACGCGTCTTTTTTTATTACCCGTGCGGTGGCGCGCATCGCGAGAGAAGTGTGGTTCCGTTGCTTCAGGACAAACCCGCATTCGGCCCATGCGCTATTGACCGTCGATCATGCAGAACGCAATCTACTAGCATATTAGTGGTTAAAAAAGAGGAAATCGCGCCGCAGAAAGCGCGAGAGTCCGAGGCAGCAGGATCGTGCAGGTGAGAGGAGCGGCATCGAACAGAACGGGCAAGGTATTCGCATTGAGCAGGGAAAACCATGCTTGGCACGCGCGCACCCAGGCCCGATAACTTGATCACGCACCGGGCCCGTCGAGCCGGCTCATAGATACGCGCTTCAAGGCGTTTGGAGACTCGTAATGAAGAAGACAAGGCAATGGGTACGCACGGGCATCGCAATGGCGCTGATGTGCGGCGCGGGTGCGGCGTTCGCGCAGGTGAAGATCGGCGTGACGCTGTCCACCACGGGGCCGGCCGCATCTCTCGGGATTCCCGAGAAGAACACGATTGCATTGCTGCCGAAGGAGATCGGCGGCAAGAGCGTGCAGTACATCGTTCTCGACGACGGCTCGGACACCAGCAAAGCCGTGCAGAACACGCACAAGCTGATCGACGAAGACCATGTCGACGCGATCATCGGCTCGACCGTCACGCCGAACGCGCTTGCGATGCTCGATCCCGCCGCCGAAGGCAAGACGCCGGTGATCTCGCTCGCGGCATCGGCGGCGATCATCGCGCCGATGGACGCGAAGCGCGCGTGGGCCTTCAAGCCGCCGCAGAACGACAGCCTGATGGCCGACGCCATCGCCGATTACATGCAGCGCCACGGCGTGAAGACGGTCGGCTTCATCGGCTTTTCGGATGCCTACGGCGATAGCTGGAACACGACCTTCGACGCCGCCGCGAAAGCCCACAATCTGAAGGTCGTCTCCAACGAGCGTTTTAACCGCACCGATGCATCGGTGACGGGCCAGGTGCTGAAGACGATGAGCGCGAATCCCGACGCGGTGCTGATCGCGGGCTCGGGCACGCCGTCGGCGCTGCCGGCCAAGACGCTCAAGGAGCGTGGCTACAAGGGCAAGATCTATCAGACGCACGGTGTCGCGAACAACGACTTCCTGCGCGTGTGCGGCAAGGATTGCGACGGCGAGTTGCTGCCGGCCGGTCCGATTCTCGTCGTCGATCAGCTGCCCGATTCGAACCCGGTGAAGAAGTCGTCGGAAGCCTATAAGAACGCGTACGAGAAGGCGTATGGCGCGGGTTCGGTCGCCACCTTCGGCGGTCACGCATGGGATGCGGGCCAGATGCTGCAGGCCGCGATTCCGGTCGCGCTGAAGACCGCTCAGCCGGGCACGCCCGAGTTTCGCTCGGCGCTGCGCAGCGCGCTCGAAAACCTCAAGGAACTGCCGGTGTCGCACGGCATCATGAACACCACGCCGACCGACCACAACGGCCTCGACCAGCGCGCACGCGTGATCGTGCAGATCGTCGACGGCAAATGGAAGCTGCAGAACGACTGAAAATAATCCATCAGGATAAAAAGCGGTACGCGCCTCTCGCGCAATCTGCGGTGCATGGCACCGCATTGCCATGTGTTCGACGACAATGGCAACGACCGCCGCGCCGCATCCCGGCGCGGCGGTTGTCTTTTCAGACATGGCATGCAGGTTGATGGACGGCCACGCGCCGTGCTATCACGACTGTTTTCCGGTTTTTCGATTTCGACGCTTCAGGACGAGGAAGTATGGATCTATCAATTGCGGCGATCCTCGCGCAGGACGGCATTACCACCGGCGCAATCTACGCGCTGCTTGCGCTTGCGCTGGTGTTGGTGTTTTCCGTGACGCGGGTGATCTTCATACCGCAGGGGGAGTTTGTTTCGTATGGCGCGCTGACGCTCGCCGCATTGCAGACGCAGAAGTTTCCGGCCACCTGCTGGCTGCTGATGGCGATGGGCGCGGCGTGTTTTGTCGTCGAGACGGCGGCGACGTTGCGGCATGCCGAGCGGCGCCGTCATGCGGCGCGCACGCTGCCCGTGCTGGCAGGGAAGTATCTGCTGTTCCCGATCGCCGTCTATGCGCTCACGCGTGGCCTCTTCATGCAGCCGCTGCCGATGATCGTGCAGATCGCGCTGACGCTCTTGATCGTGATTCCGATGGGGCCGTTCGTTTATCGGCTCGCTTATGAGCCGATCGCGGAAGCGACCACGCTGCTGCTGCTGATTGTCGCAGTGGCCGTGCATTTCGCGATGGTCGGTCTCGGCCTCGTGATGTTCGGCGCGGAAGGCTCGCGCACCAACGCGTTTTCCGATGCGACGTTCAACGTCGGCAGTCTGTCGATCTCCGGGCAAAGCCTGTGGGTGATCGGCACGGCGGTCGTGCTGATCGGCGCGCTGTATCTGTACTTCGATCGCTCGATCTCGGGCAAGGCGCTGCGCGCGACCTCGGTGAACCGGCTCGGCGCGCGCCTCGTCGGTATCGGCACAACGCAGGCAGGGCGCCTCGCGTTCACGCTCGCGGCGGGGCTCGGTGCGCTGTGCGGCATCCTCGTCGCGCCGCTCACGACGATCTATTACGACTCGGGCTTCCTGATCGGTCTGAAGGGCTTCGTGGGCGCGATCATCGGCGGTCTCGTCAGCTATCCGCTCGCGGCAGCGGGCTCGATTCTCGTGGGTTTGCTGGAGTCGTATTCGTCGTTCTGGGCGAGTGCTTATAAGGAAGTGATCGTGTTCACGCTAATCATCCCGGTGCTGCTGTGGCGCAGTCTTGCGAGCTCGCATGCCGAAGAGGAAGAGGAGTGACGCGATGAAACGGATCATGCAAAAGAAGTTCTTCTGGTTGTTCCTCGTGGTGCTGTTCGCGTTGCCCGTGCTGCCGCATCCGATCCACGTGCCCGAGTACTGGGTCACGCTGCTCAACTACATCGGGCTGTATGCGATCGTCGCCATCGGCCTCGTGCTGCTGACTGGCATCGGCGGCATGACGAGCTTCGGGCAGGCCGCGTTCGTCGGCATCGGCGCCTATGCGACCGCGTATCTGACGACGAGCTACGGCGTGTCGCCGTGGCTTGCGTTGATCGCCGGCATTATCGTGACCGCCCTGGTCGCGCTGATGCTCGGTCTCGTGACGATGCGTCTGTCCGGCCACTTCCTGCCGCTCGGCACGATCGCCTGGGGGCTCGCGCTGTTCTACCTGTTCGGCAATCTCGACATGCTCGGCAAGTACGACGGCATCAACGGCATCCCGGTGCTCAATGTTTTTGGGATAAACCTCGAGTCCGGCCGCCATATCTATTACCTGATCTGGGCGGTCGTGCTCGGCGCGGTCGTCTCTGTTCAGAATTTGCTTAATAGCCGGCCGGGCCGCGCGATCCGTGCGCTGCGCGGCGGCGGTCTGATGGCCGAGGCGATGGGCGTCAATACCGGCTGGATGCGCGTCGTGATCTTCGTTTATGCGGCGGTGCTCGCGTCGGTGTCGGGCTTTCTGTACGCGCATCTGCAACGCGCGGTAAATCCGACGCCGTTCGGCCTCAACCACGGCATCGAGTTTCTGTTCATGGCGGTGGTGGGCGGCGTTTCGCATGTGTGGGGCGCGGTGCTCGGCGCAGCGATCCTGACCGTGCTGCAGGATTATCTGCAAACGCTGCTGCCGAAGCTGCTCGGCGAGAACGGCAACTTCGAAGTGATCGTGTTCGGCATTCTGATGGTGCTGCTGTTGCAGTACGCGCGACAGGGCGTGTGGCCGTTCGTCGCGCGCTTTTTCCCGCGCGGGTCGCATGCGCATCTCGCCGATCACGCGGAGCCTCTACCGCAGCGCAACAAACCGCAAGCCGGCGAAAACCTGCTGACGGTGAACAAGGCGCGCAAGCAGTTCGGCGGCCTCGTCGCGGTGAACGACGTGAGCTTCGAAGTCAAAGCCGGGCAGATCATCGGACTGATCGGGCCGAACGGCGCCGGCAAATCGACCACCTTCAATCTCGTGACCGGCGTGCTTCAGGCGACGAGCGGCGAGATCATGTTTCGTGGCGAGCGCATCGATGCGCTCAGTTCACGTGAAATCGTCAAACGCGGGATCGGCCGCACGTTCCAGCACGTCAAGTTGCTGCCGGGCATGACGGTGCTGGAGAACGTCGCGATCGGCGCGCATCTGCGTGGTCATGCGGGCGTGTGGCGCAGCATCGTGCGCTTGAATCGCGCGGAAGAGGCGCGCTTGATGGCCGAGGCGGCCAGACAGATTCGCCGCGTCGGTCTCGAGCAGCATATGTATGACGAGGCGGGTAGCCTCGCGCTCGGACAGCAGCGGATTCTCGAAATCGCTCGCGCGCTGTGCTGTGGTCCGACGCTGCTGTTGCTCGACGAACCGGCCGCCGGTCTGCGGTATCAGGAAAAACTGCAACTCGCCGATCTGCTGCGTCGCCTGAAAGCGGAAGGAATGAGTGTGTTGCTAGTCGAGCACGATATGGATTTCGTGATGAATCTCACCGACCGGCTTGTGGTCATGGAGTTCGGGACGCGGATCGCAGAAGGTTTGCCGCAGGACGTGCAGCAGGACCCGGCGGTGCTCGAAGCGTATCTGGGCGGGGTGGAGTGATGGGGAACACAATGACGACGGGTGTAGCGGCCGTGGCGCCGATTCTCGACGTGGACGGTCTATCGGTCCGTTACGGCAAGGTCGAGGCGCTGCACGGCGCGGCGATCCGGGTGCGGGCAGGACAAATCGTTTCGGTGATCGGTCCGAATGGCGCGGGCAAGTCCACGCTGCTGAACGCAATCATGGGCGCGTTGCCGGGCACCGGCCATGCGAAGGGCGCGATCAACTATCGCGGCGAGGACGTCAACGCGATACCGGTCGAGAAGCGGGTCGCACGCGGCATGTGTCTGGTGCCGGAAAAGCGCGAGCTATTTGCGTCGATGACGGTCGAAGATAACCTCGTGCTCGGCGCTTACCGGCGCAAGCGGGCAGGGGAGCGGAATTTCCTCGATCAGCTTGAACCGGTGTTCGAGCTGTTTCCACGACTGAAGGAGCGCCGCAAGCAGGAAGCTGGCACGCTGTCAGGTGGCGAGCGGCAGATGCTGGCGGTCGGTCGCGCGCTGATGGGCAAGCCCGATCTGCTGATGCTCGACGAGCCGAGCCTTGGTCTCGCACCGCTGATCGTGAAGGAGATTTTCCACATCATCAGTGCGCTGCGGCAGACGGGCGTTGCCACGCTGCTGATCGAGCAGAACGCACGCGCTGCGCTGCAAATTTCCGACTACGGCTATGTACTCGAAACCGGCGAGTTGGCACTCGAAGGACCGGCAGCGGATCTCGCACAGAATCCGCGCGTGATCGAAACCTATCTTGGCCTGGCGAAAAAAGTGGCGTAGCACAGCACCTTTTCTGCTGATGGCGGTCTTTCAAGCGGTGTGTTTCACGTGAAACACACCGCTTTTTTTATTCGTTAGCCATTCGGACGAAATTCGGGCCGAAACTGAACCCGTTATAATTCGCCCATACATTTTCCTTTGAGGCTCACGTGACGATCTGGCGTGAGATCCCGCGATGCTTTTTCCCACAGAATTTGACGTAATCGTCGTTGGCGGCGGTCATGCCGGCACCGAAGCCGCTTTGGCATCGGCGCGCATGGGTAATAAGACACTGCTCTTGACCCACAACATCGAAACCCTCGGGCAGATGAGCTGCAATCCGTCGATCGGCGGCATTGGCAAAGGCCATCTGGTCAAGGAAGTCGATGCGCTCGGCGGCGCCATGGCGGCCGCCACCGACGAAAGCGGCATCCAGTTCCGTATCCTGAACTCGTCGAAGGGGCCGGCGGTGCGTGCGACGCGCGCTCAGGCCGACCGCGTGCTCTATAAGGCGGCGATCCGTCATCGTCTGGAAAATCAGCCGAATCTGTGGCTGTTCCAGCAGGCCGTCGACGACCTGATGGTCGAGGGCGACCGCGTGGTCGGCGCCGTTACGCAAGTGGGCATCCGTTTCCGCTCGCGCGCCGTGGTGCTGACGGCAGGTACGTTCCTCGACGGCAAGATTCACGTCGGTCTGAACAACTACACCGGTGGCCGCGCGGGTGATCCGGCTGCGGTTTCGCTGTCCGCACGCCTGAAGGAGCTGAAGCTGCCGCAGGGACGGCTCAAGACCGGTACGCCGCCGCGTATCGACGGCCGTACGATTGATTTCTCGCAACTCGAAGAGCAGCCGGGCGATCTGGACCCGGTGCCGGTGTTTTCGTTCCTCGGGCGCGTCGAGCAGCATCCGCGGCAAGTGCCGTGCTGGGTCACGCATACGAATCAGCACACCCACGACATTATTCGTAGCGGCCTCGACCGTTCGCCGATGTACACGGGCGTGATCGAAGGGGTCGGGCCGCGCTATTGCCCGTCGATTGAGGACAAGATTCACCGTTTCGCGTCGAAGGAATCGCATCAGATTTTCCTGGAACCGGAAGGGCTGACGACCAACGAGTTCTACCCGAACGGGATTTCCACGAGCCTGCCGTTCGACGTGCAGCTCGAACTGGTGCGTTCGATGCGCGGTTTGGAGCATGCGCATATTCTGCGACCCGGTTATGCAATCGAGTACGACTATTTCGATCCTCGCGGATTGAAGGCATCGCTGGAAACCAAGGTGATTAGCGGGCTGTTCTTCGCAGGGCAGATCAACGGGACGACCGGCTATGAGGAGGCGGCGGCGCAGGGCATGCTGGCCGGTATCAATGCCGGTTTGCACGTTCAGGGCAAGGACGCATGGTGCCCGCGTCGCGATCAGGCCTATCTGGGCGTGCTGGTCGACGATCTGGTCACGCGCGGGGTGTCCGAGCCGTACCGGATGTTCACGAGCCGTGCCGAATACCGCCTGAGCCTGCGCGAAGACAACGCCGACATGCGCCTGACCGAGATCGGCCGCGAGTTGGGCGTGATCGATGACGCACGTTGGGACGCGTTCAGCCGCAAGCGCGACGCTGTTTCACGTGAAACAGAGCGCCTTCGTACGACGTGGGTCAATCCTAAGACGTTATCTGCCGACGAAGCGACGGCACTGCTCGGCAAGCCGATCGACCACGAATACAGCCTCGCGGACTTGCTCCGTCGACCGGGCGTGAGCTACGACGGCGTCTGCGGCTTGCGTGGCGGCACGTGCGGTGCGCCCGAAGTGCTCGCCGAAGACGACGTACTGCTCGCTCAGATCAAGGAGCAGATCGAGATCGGCATCAAATATCAGGGCTACATCGATCGCCAGGCCGATGAAATCGAACGCAACGAGGCGCACGAAAACACGCGTCTGCCGGAAGGGCTCGACTACGCAGAGGTTCGCGGGCTGTCGTTCGAGGCACGCCAGAAGCTGACGCAGTTCCGGCCGGAAACGATTGGCCAGGCATCCCGTATCTCGGGCATCACGCCGGCGGCTATCTCGTTGCTGATGGTTCATCTGAAGCGAGGCCTTGGGCGGCGTCCGGCGAAGCCCGCCGAACCCGGCACCGACAGCAAGCCGGTGGTGCAATGACGGCAGGGCAGAGGGGTATCGATCAGCAGGCCCTGGCGTCGCTGCTGGCGGATGGTGTCTGTGAGCTGGGCCTCGACCTGAGCGACGTTCAGCAACGCAAGCTGCTTGATTACGTCGCCCTGTTGGCGAAGTGGAATAACGTCTACAACCTGACGGCGATTCGCGATCCGCGGCAAATGCTGGTCCAGCATATTCTCGATTCTCTTTCGATCGTGCCGCATCTCGCGCCGCTCGGCCCGTCTTCTGTGCTCGACGTCGGTTCGGGCGGCGGCTTGCCCGGGATCGTGCTGGCAATCGTACTGCCCGAATGGACCGTCACCACGAACGATATCGTTCATAAAAAGACGGCTTTCCAGGCTCAGGCGAAGGCCGAGCTGGGTCTCGCGAATCTGTCGGTCGTGACGGGACGCGTCGAGACATTGCGGCCCGGCGCCGAAGTACCGGCAAAGTTCGACGTAATCGTTTCGCGCGCATTCGCAGAACTCACGGATTTCGTTACACTGGCCCGTCACCTGGTTGCGGAGCAGGGCGCGATCTGGGCGATGAAGGGCGTGCAGCCGGACGGTGAAATCGGGCGTCTGCCGGCTGGCGCCCACGTGGAACGGATCATCCGGCTGAACGTGCCGTCGCTCGACGCCGAACGGCACCTGATCAAGGTTCGGGTGGGCGCGGAAAGCTGACGGCCACTCTCACGGCGACCCGCATCCTCAACGATCTTCACTTCATCAAGCAGCAAAAGGGACACACCAACGATGGCAAAAATCTTCTGCGTTGCGAACCAGAAGGGTGGTGTCGGCAAGACCACCACCACAGTCAATCTGGCCGCGAGCCTGGCAGCGCAGGGACAGCGAGTTCTTCTCATCGATCTGGACCCGCAGGGCAATGCCACGATGGGGAGCGGCATCGATAAGGCCGAATGTACGAACACTGTCTACGAAGTGCTCGTGGATAACGTGTCCGTGGCCGATGCGCGCGTGCGGCCGGAAGCGGTCGGCTACGACGTGTTGCCCGCGAATCGCGAACTCGCGGGCGCCGAGGTGGAACTGGTCAGCATGCAAAATCGCGAGCGTCAGTTGAAGGTGGCGCTTGCGGCGGTCGAGAGCGAATACGACTTCGTGTTGATCGATTGCCCACCCGCATTGTCGCTGCTCACGCTCAACGGGCTGTGCTCCGCGCATGGCGTCGTGATCCCGATGCAGTGCGAATACTTCGCGCTCGAAGGCCTGTCCGACCTCGTCAATACGATCAAGCAGGTTCACGCCAATCTGAACCGTGACCTGAAGGTGATCGGTTTGCTGCGCGTGATGTTCGATCCGCGCATCACATTGCAACAGCAGGTTTCGGATCAACTGAAAGAGCATTTCGGCGACAAGGTGTTCGACGCGGTGATCCCGCGCAACGTACGGCTTGCCGAGGCGCCCAGCTATGGGCTGCCCGGCGTGGTGTTCGACAGGGCGTCGCGTGGCGCGCAGGCCTACGTGCAGTTCGGCGCGGAAATGATTGAGCGGGTGCGCGCATTGAACGACGCGCCCCAGGCATCCTAAGTGGATCGAGGAAGCACGATGAACGCAGTAGCAAGAAAGAAAGGATTGGGCCGCGGTCTGGAGGCATTGCTCGGCGGCACCGCGGATATCACCGAGGCGGTGGCGATCGAGGGTGCGCCGAACGTGCTACCGCTCAGCAAGATGCAGGCCGGCAAATACCAGCCGCGCACGCGCATGGACGAGGGCGCGCTGCAGGAACTCGCGGCCAGCATCCGCGCGCAGGGGCTGATGCAGCCGATTCTGGTGCGCCCGATCTCCGCGGACAAATACGAGATCATCGCCGGTGAGCGACGTTTCCGTGCCGCACGCCTTGCCGGCCTTGAAGAGGTGCCGGTGCTCGTGAAGGACGTGCCGGACCAGGCCGCCGCCGCGATGGCGCTGATCGAGAACATTCAGCGCGAAGATCTGAATCCGCTCGAAGAAGCGCAGGGCATCCAGCGTTTGCTCGACGAATTCCACTTCACGCACGAGCAGGCGGCGGAATCGGTTGGCCGCTCGCGCAGCGCGGTGTCGAATCTGCTGCGTCTGCTCAATCTCGCGGCGCCGGTGCAAACGATGCTGCTCGCCGGAGATCTCGACATGGGCCACGCTCGCGCGTTGCTCGCCGTCGATGCCGCGACGCAGATCACGCTGGCCAACCAGGTCGTCAACAAACGCCTCTCGGTGCGCGAGACCGAAAAGCTCGTCGCGATGACGACGAAGACGACGCCCACGGTCAAGGCCCGCGCGAATCCGGATGGCGGGCGCGATACGCGGCGTCTCGAAGAGGAACTCTCGGACCTGCTGGCGTCGACCGTGAAAATCAAACTCGGCCGGCGTGGCCGTGGCCAGGTGCTTGTGGACTTCGGCGATCTCGACGCACTGGAAGGCATTCTTGTCCGCTTGCGCGGCAACGCCAACGTCTGACCGACGATCAATGAGGGTAGGGCGCTGCGGTTCCGGGCGCCCTCGAACCTTGCCTCGTGAATCGTTTTTTCGACTAACGAACATGCCTTCCAATTATCATGGATTCCTGAATAGTATCGGCCAAATAATCAGTCATGCCAAGTTTGAGTGGGCTGCAATGGTAGATCGACGGCCACGGCAATCCTTACGGCCTGCTATCGCAAGCGGGCAGATACACTCGCGTAAACATGTTCCCCGCATAGACGCTGCCAGCACGAAACGGCGCCAGTTCTCCCCGAAAAAAACCGCATTTGTTGCATTTCCGAGACGTCTGCCATAACGTCGAAACAGCCTGCCGGCAAGCTTCGATCCATGCGATCGGGAGCCATGGTTTTGTCGTCCCACGCCTGCCTTACATTTGACGTGTTTCGCACTGCCAGCAAGCGTTTTACCGTATCGTGGGCCCAAGTTTCACGCCGTTATAGCGCGGCCTAAAGTCTTGAATTGCCTGCAACTATCGCTTACAATCGCCCGGATTTAATTGCACGGCAACCCCGTAAGCGCTGCGTAAGCTCGCGGGCTGGAAAGAGACTTTCGGAACATTGCGATGGCGGTCAAAACGTCGAATCTGTCGCCGAAGAATGGGCACGACGAACACCGCGCAGAACGCTCCGCTTCCGATGCGTCCTCCAGCCGGCAGTTCGACCCGGCCGAAGCATGGGATGACGGGCAGGAAGATAACAATATCGTTCCGCTCACGCGGGCCGAGGCAGAAAAGCTGTTTGGTCCTGACGTGGGTCGTCCATCGCGGGTGACGCCTTTCAGGGTCGTTGCAGCGCAAGTGGTTTTGTCCCTGGTTGCTACGCTGGCGTGGTGGCTGTTTTATAAGCCGCCGGGCGCTGCTGCGCTGTCCGCGTTCCTGGGGGGAGCGATCTGTTGGGTGCCGGGCGCGTTGTTCGCGGCACGTTTGATAAAGCAGCGCGGCGTCGAGACAGTGATGAGCTGGATGATCGGCGAAGCGCTCAAGATGGGGACAACGATCGCGATGTTTGTAGGCATCGCCTTCTGGTATCACGATGTGCGCTGGATTCCGCTGCTCGTGACCTACCTCATCGCGCTGAAGACTTACTGGATTGCCTTGGCGTGGCGCTAAGGTAGCAGTACCAAAAATAGCAGCACGAAGAATTTAAGGCCGGCGCGTGGCGTCGGCACGGGTGTGCGGATGAGACAGGGCCTGCACCCGGCGCGTTCCCGCAATAGAGTATTTCGGCGGGAACGGCCTCAAACGATTTTCGACAATTTGGGTGGCTTTAACGATATGGCAGCTAGCGAAGGCACGCGAGCAATGGACCCGTCCGAGTACATTGCGCACCACTTGCAGAACTTTTCCACCGCGCACCAGACGTCGATTTTCGACATCCACGTGTGGAATCTGGACACCCTCTTCTGGTCGATCGTTTGCGGCCTGGTCACCATCTTCGTGCTGCATCTCGCTGCCCGCAAGGCAACGTCCGGCGTGCCGGGCCGTTTCCAGTGCGCGATCGAAATGCTCGTCGAAATGGTCGAGGATCAATCGAAGGCGATGATCCACGGCTCGCGTACTTTCATCGCTCCGCTCGCGCTGACCGTGTTCGTCTGGGTCGCGCTGATGAACTCCCTCGACTTTATTCCCGTCGACCTGCCGGGCCGCGTGATCGGCTGGCTGGGTCTGTCCGAAGTGATTCCGCACCACCGCATCGTGCCGACCGCCGACCTGAACGGCACCATCGGCATCGCACTCGGCGTGTTCGTGCTGATGATTTACTACAACTTCAAGATCAAGGGCGTCGGCGGCTTCGTGCATGAACTGCTGTCCGCTCCGTTCGGCGCGCATCCGCTCCTGTGGATCCCGAACCTTGCACTGAACATCATCGAGTTCGTCGCGAAGACGGTCTCGCTCGGCATGCGGCTGTTCGGCAACATGTATGCGGGCGAACTGTTGTTCCTGCTGATTGCCCTGCTCGGCAGCATCTGGAGCTTCGGCGCGGACACGACGGTGCTTGGCTTCATCGGCCACGTGATCGCCGGCAGCGTGTGGGCAATTTTCCACATCCTGATCGTTCTGCTGCAGGCGTTCATTTTCATGATGCTGACGCTGGTGTACATCGGCCAGGCACACGACACGCACTAACCTGCGCGGTCGGTAAAAGAATCGTAGTTTTTCAAATCCCAGTTCCAACCAGTTCTAAAAGACTTTTCACAAAGGAGTGATCATGCAAGCTTTCATCGCCAACATCCAGGGTCTGACCGCCATCGGTATCGGCATCATCATCGGCCTGGGTGCAATCGGCGCCTGTATCGGTATCGGTCTGATGGGCGGCAAGTACATCGAAGCATGCGCCCGTCAGCCGGAACTGATGAACCCGCTGCAAACCAAGATGTTCCTGCTGGCTGGTCTGATCGACGCGGCGTTCCTGATTGGCGTTGGTGTGGCAATGCTGTTTGCGTTCGCGAACCCGCTGCTGTCGAAGCTGGCAGGCTGAGGTTCCTCGGAGGTTTGCGTCTGAGCTATAACTGGTAAAGGCGCAGGGCGGAACGGGTACTGGGGCGCTGATCGAACACAGAATCGATGAGCGCCTTGCCGTTTCACTTTCCGAACAAGCAACGTTTAAGGAAACACCGTGAATCTCAACGCAACCCTGTTTGCGCAAATGGTCGTGTTCCTGATCCTCGCGTGGTTCACGATGAAGTTCGTGTGGCCGCCGCTGATCAACGCCCTCGACGAGCGCTCGAAGAAGATCGCTGACGGCCTCTCCGCCGCGGAAAAGGGCAAGCAGGAACTCGAAGCCGCTCACAAGCGCGTCGACCAGGAACTCTCCCAGGCACGCAATGCCGGCCAGCAGCGTATTGCCGACGCGGAAAAGCGCGCCGTGGCAGTCGCCGACGAAATCAAGGCACAGGCACAGGCTGAAGCCGCCCGCATCATCGCGCAGGCGAAGGCCGACGCGGAGCAGCAAGTCGTGAAGGCGCGCGAAACGCTGCGCGGCGAAGTCGCCGCACTCGCCGTGAAGGGCGCTGAGCAGATCCTGAAGCGCGAAGTCGACCAGGCCGCTCACGCTGACCTGCTGAATCAACTGAAAGCCGAGCTCTGATCATGGCCGAACTTGCAACCATCGCCCGTCCGTACGCGGAAGCGCTGTTTGGCGTGGCCGAAGCTGGTGACATCGCCGCCTGGTCCACGCTCGTGCAGGAGCTGGCACAGGTTGCGCGTCTGCCCGAAGTGCTGTCGATCGCCTCGAGCCCGAAAGTGAGCCGCACCCAGGTCAGCGATCTGCTGCTGGCTGCGGTCAAGTCGCCGCTCAAGGACAACGCGCAAGCGAAGAATCTGGTGCAGATGCTGGTGGACAACCATCGCCTGCAATTGCTGCCGGAAATCGCCTCGCAGTTCGAAGAGTTGAAGAACGCCCGCGAAGGGGCGGCAGATGTGCTGATCGTCAGCGCATTCCCGCTCGAAGGTGCGCAGTTGAACGAACTCGTCGCAAGCCTCGAACGCAAGTTCAAGCGCAAGCTGAAGCCGACGGTCGAAGTCGACCCGTCGTTGATCGGCGGCGTGCGCGTGACGGTCGGCGACGAAGTGCTCGATACCTCGGTCCGCGCGCGGCTTGCCAGCATGCAGACGGCCCTGACGGCCTGAAGCGCCTTGCGCTTTAGCGGCTGGCACGCAACAGAATTGACTATCAGGAGCGAATAATGCAACTCAATCCCTCTGAGATCAGCGAGCTGATCAAGAGCCGGATCCAGGGCCTTGACGCGAGCGCAGACGTTCGCAACCAGGGCACCGTGATCTCCGTGACCGACGGTATCGTGCGTATCCACGGCCTGTCGGAAGTGATGCAGGGCGAAATGCTCGAATTTCCGGGCAACACCTTCGGTCTCGCATTGAACCTCGAGCGCGACTCGGTCGGTGCCGTGATTCTGGGTGAGTACGAACACATTTCGGAAGGCGACATCGTCAAGACGACGGGCCGCATTCTCGAAGTGCCGGTGGGTCCGGAACTGCTCGGCCGCGTGGTCGACGCACTCGGCAACCCGATCGACGGCAAGGGCCCGCTCAACGCGAAGATGACCGACGCAATCGAAAAGATTGCACCGGGCGTGATCTGGCGTAAGTCGGTTTCGGAGCCGGTCCAGACCGGCCTGAAGTCGATCGACGCGATGGTGCCGATCGGCCGTGGCCAGCGCGAGCTGATCATCGGCGACCGCCAGTGCGGCAAGACCGCAGTCGCAGTCGACGCGATCATCAACCAGAAGGGCAAGAACCTCGTCTGTATCTACGTCGCGATCGGCCAGAAGGCTTCGTCGATCATGAACGTGGTGCGCAAGCTCGAAGAATCGGGCGCGCTCGAATACACGATCGTCGTAGCCGCTTCGGCTTCGGATTCGGCAGCGATGCAGTACCTCGCGCCGTACGCCGGCTGCACGATGGGCGAATACTTCCGCGATCGCGGCCAGGACGCGCTGATCGTTTATGACGACTTGACCAAGCAGGCCTGGGCATACCGTCAGATCTCGCTGCTGCTGCGCCGCCCGCCGGGCCGTGAAGCTTACCCGGGTGACGTGTTCTATCTGCACTCGCGTCTGCTTGAGCGTGCTGCTCGCGTCTCGGAAGAGTACGTCGAGAAGTTCACCAACGGCGAAGTGAAGGGCAAGAGCGGCTCGCTGACGGCACTGCCGGTCATCGAAACGCAGGCAGGCGACGTGACCGCATTCGTTCCGACGAACGTGATCTCGATTACCGACGGCCAGATCTTCCTTGAAACCGACCTCTTCAACGCAGGTATCCGCCCGGCAATTAACGCCGGCGTGTCGGTGTCGCGTGTGGGTGGCGCGGCACAGACGAAGGTCGTGAAGAAGCTGTCGGGCGGTATCCGTACCGACCTCGCGCAGTACCGTGAACTCGCAGCGTTCGCGCAGTTCGCATCGGACCTCGACGAAGCGACCCGCAAGCAGCTCGAGCGCGGCCGCCGCGTGACGGAACTGCTCAAGCAGCCGCAGTATCAGCCGCTGCAGGTGTGGGAACTGGCTGTGTCGCTGTTCGCGGCGAACAACGGTTACCTCGACGACCTCGAAGTCGGTCAGGTTCTGCCGTTCGAAAAGGGCCTGCGCGACCACCTGAAGGCGAGCCATGCTGACCTGGTCAAGCGTATCGAAGATACCAAGGAACTCTCGAAGGACGACGAAG
The DNA here is from genome assembly GCF_011752945.1 of Paraburkholderia sp. Cy-641. Taxonomy (NCBI): domain Bacteria; kingdom Pseudomonadati; phylum Pseudomonadota; class Betaproteobacteria; order Burkholderiales; family Burkholderiaceae; genus Paraburkholderia; species Paraburkholderia sp. Cy-641. The sequence goes on along the minus strand of NZ_VWWM01000039.1, from coordinate 31,292 downwards.
GCCTGCTGCATACGGCCGTCAAAGACTTCAAGAAGTCCGGCGCTTATTGATCCGCGAGTGATCCGCAAGGCATAAACGGACCTTGAAGCGGCGCGGGCCGCATGCGAATGCTCCCGTGCTGCTTCGACCGCTTTGCATGGGACCCGAGTAAGCGCTGAAGCGCTAACTCGGGCCGACAAAGGAGCAAGCAATGGCTGGAATGAAGGAAATTCGCGGCAAGATCAAGAGCGTGCAAAACACGCGCAAGATCACGAAAGCGATGGAGATGGTGGCCGCATCGAAGATGCGCCGCGCTCAGGAGCGCATGCGCGCTGCTCGCCCGTATGCCGACAAGGTCCGCGACATCGCTGCGCACATGAGCCGTGCGAACCCGGAGTATCGTCACCCGTTCATGGTGTCGAACGACGGCGCGAAGGCGGCCGGCATCATCCTCGTCACGACCGATAAGGGTCTGTGCGGTGGGATGAACACCAACGTGCTGCGCGCGTCGGTGCAGAAGTTCAAGGAACTGGAAGGCCAGGGCAAGACGATCGAAGCAACCGCGATCGGCAGCAAGGGGCTCGGTTTCCTGAACCGTTTGCGCGCCAAGGTCGTGTCGAACGTCGTGCATCTGGGCGATACGCCGCATCTGGAAAAGCTGATCGGCGCAGTCAAGGTGCAACTCGACCTGTTCTCGGAAGGCAAGATTTCGGCGGTGTACCTCGCGTACACGCGCTTCGTCAACACGATGAAGCAGGAGCCGGTGATCGAGCAGCTGCTGCCGCTGTCGGCGGAGCAGTTCGAGCGCACGAAAGAAGACGGCACGACGCCGCGCACGCAGTGGGACTACATCTACGAGCCGGATGCACAGGCCGTGGTGGACGAGCTGCTGGTGCGTTATGTCGAAGCGCTGGTTTATCAGGCCGTCGCGGAAAACATGGCATCGGAGCAATCGGCCCGGATGGTGGCGATGAAGGCCGCTTCGGACAACGCGAAGACGGTCATCAACGAACTGCAACTCGTGTACAACAAGAGCCGTCAGGCCGCGATCACGAAAGAACTGTCGGAAATCGTCGGTGGTGCGGCGGCGGTCTGACCGTAACGGTCGGCAGCCGCTCATGTGCGCCCGTAGTGGCGCACCCATCGAAACTGCGCCTTTGCGCGAGTGAAGAATTGAGTATCTAAAGGAAAAGCGATGAGTACTACTGCTTTGGTAGAAGGCAAGATCGTACAGTGCATCGGCGCGGTGATCGACGTGGAATTTCCGCGTGAAACCATGCCGAAGATTTACGACGCGCTCATTCTCGAAGGTTCGGAACTGACGCTCGAAGTCCAGCAGCAGCTGGGCGACGGCGTGGTCCGCACCATCTGTCTGGGTGCTTCGGACGGTCTGCGCCGCGGCACGATCGTGAAGAACACCGGTAACCCGATCAGCGTGCCGGTCGGCAAGCCGACCCTCGGCCGCATCATGGACGTGCTGGGCCGTCCGATCGACGAAGCCGGTCCGATCGCGAGCGAAAACATGCGCTCGATCCACCAGAAGGCGCCGGCGTTCGACGAACTGTCGCCGTCGACGGAACTGCTCGAAACCGGCATCAAGGTGATCGACCTGATCTGCCCGTTCGCGAAGGGCGGCAAGGTGGGTCTGTTCGGTGGCGCCGGCGTGGGCAAGACCGTGAACATGATGGAACTGATCAACAACATCGCGAAGGAGCACGGCGGTTACTCCGTGTTCGCCGGTGTGGGCGAGCGGACCCGCGAAGGGAACGACTTCTATCATGAAATGAAGGACTCGAACGTTCTCGACAAGGTCGCGCTCGTGTACGGCCAGATGAACGAGCCGCCGGGCAACCGTCTGCGCGTCGCGCTGACCGGCCTGACGATGGCCGAGCACTTCCGTGACGAAGGCCTCGACGTGCTGTTCTTCGTCGACAACATCTACCGTTTCACGCTGGCCGGTACCGAAGTGTCGGCACTGCTCGGCCGTATGCCGTCGGCGGTGGGCTATCAGCCGACGCTGGCTGAAGAAATGGGTAAGCTGCAAGAGCGTATTACGTCGACCAAGACCGGCTCGATCACCTCGGTGCAGGCCGTGTACGTCCCTGCGGACGACTTGACCGACCCGTCGCCGGCTACGACCTTCGGCCACCTGGATGCAACCGTCGTGCTGTCGCGTGACATCGCTTCGCTCGGTATCTACCCCGCAGTGGACCCGCTCGATTCGACCTCGCGCCAGATCGACCCGAACGTGATCGGCGAAGAGCACTACTCGATCACGCGCGGCGTGCAGCAAACGCTGCAGCGTTACAAGGAACTGCGCGACATCATCGCGATTCTGGGCATGGACGAACTCGCGCCGGAAGACAAGCTCGCCGTTGCGCGCGCTCGTAAGATCCAGCGTTTCCTGTCGCAGCCGTTCCACGTCGCTGAAGTGTTCACGGGCTCGCCGGGCAAGTACGTGCCGCTGAAGGAAACGATCCGTGGCTTCAAGATGATCGTCGAAGGCGAGTGCGACCATCTGCCGGAGCAGGCGTTCTACATGGTCGGCACGATCGACGAAGCCTTCGAAAAGGCCAAGAAGATCCAGTAAAGGTCGGGTGTAACGAAGCGGGCGCAGCAAAGTCGTACCGACTGAATAAGTCACTACTGACTTATCTCGCCTTCACTACGCTTAACCCAGCCTTGCATGAGACGAAAGTGAGCGCACCAAAGTGCTTACTTTCGTCGACAGGAGTCGACACTTATGGCAACCATTAAAGTAGACGTCGTCAGCGCGGAAGAGCAGATCTTCTCGGGCCAGGCGAAGTTCGTCGCGCTGCCGGGCGAAGCGGGTGAACTCGGCATTCTGCCGGGCCACACGCCGCTCATCACGCGGATTCGTCCGGGTGCGGTGCGTATCGAAGCTGAAAACGGCGAAGAAGAATTTGTGTTCGTCGCCGGCGGCATCCTCGAAATCCAGCCGGGCGCTGTGACGGTTCTCGCCGACACGGCAATCCGCGGCAAGGATCTCGACGAGGCCAAGGCCGAAGACGCACGCAAGCGCGCGGAAGAGGCGCTGCAGAACACGGGTTCGAACCTCGAATACGCAACCGCGCAGGCGGAACTCGCGTATGCGACGGCTCAGCTCGCGGCTATCCAGCGTCTGCGCAAGCTGCGCGGTCAGCACTAAGACACGCGGTAGAAAAGAGCAGCCTTCGCGGCTGCTTTTTTTCGGCATTAAATTGACGTTTACGTAAAGGTAAAAATCCGCGTAGTTGGGAGAGAGAAGACCAGCGGTCGCCGTCCGCGCAATGCGCTGCGGGTAAGACTTGATGCCGGTTGGCCCTAAGCCGATGGCACAATCGATTTCAAATGTATTTCAGTCGAGCGAGCTTTCGCTCACGGAGACAACACCATGGCAACGCATATGTCGGGCGAAGGTGCGCTCATCGAACCCAGGGACGGACTGTCGTATGTGCGCGGGTCGACTGAAATTCCGTTGAGCGAAGCGACCGTCGGCGAGTTTCTGCGAGAAACGGCGGCTCGCTTTCCCGATCGGCCAGCCGTGGTGTTTCGCGAGCAGGGCATCCGCTGGACGTGGAAGGCGTTCGCGGACGAGGTGGATGTGCTCGCGTCAGGGCTGATCGCGCTCGGTATCGCGAAGGGCGATCGCGTCGGTATCTGGTCGCCGAATCGCGTCGAGTGGCTGCTGACGCAGTTCGCGACGGCGCGCATCGGCGCGATCCTCGTCAATATCAATCCGGCTTACCGGCTCGCCGAACTCGAATACGCGCTGAACAAGGTCGGCTGCAAGGCGATTATTGCCGCCGAGCGCTTCAAGGCGTCGATGTATCTCGAGATGCTGCAGGAACTGGCTCCCGAACTGGCAACGCAGGCACTCAGCGAACTCCACGCCGCGCGGCTGCCGGAGTTGCGCTACGTGATCCGCATGGGCGACACGGAAACGCCGGGCATGCTGAGCTTTTCCGAGCTGATCGAGCGGGGGCGCGCGACGCTCGACACGGCCAGGCTCGATGCGATCGGCGCCACGCTGTCGTGTCACGAACCGATCAACATCCAGTTCACGAGCGGCACGACCGGCAACCCAAAGGGCGCGACGCTGACGCATAGCAACGTGGTCAACAACGCACGCTATATCGCGATGGCGATGCGGTTGAGCGAACACGACGGCTTGTGCATTCCCGTGCCGCTCTATCACTGCTTCGGGATGGTGCTGGCGGTGCTCGCGTGCGTCTCGGTGGGCACGAACATGGTGTTTCCGGGCGAAGGCTTCGACCCGGCCGCGACGCTTGCCGCGACCGCGGAGGAAAAATGCACCGCGCTGCATGGCGTGCCGACGATGTTCATCGCCGAACTCGATCACCCGACGTTCGCATCCCACGACTTCTCGCGCCTGCGTACCGGCATCATGGCGGGTTCGCCATGCCCGATCGAAACGATGAAGAAGGTCGTCTCGAAGATGCAGCTGGCCGAGATCACCATCGCCTACGGCATGACGGAAACGAGCCCGGTGTCGTTCCAGAGCTCGACGACCGATCCGCTCGACAAGCGCACTACGACGGTCGGCCGTATCCAGCCGCATCTGGAAGTGAAAATCATCGATTCGCTCGGCAATGTCGTGCCGGTCGGCGAGACCGGCGAGCTCTGCACGCGCGGCTACTCGGTGATGCTCGGTTATTGGGGCGATGAGGCGAAGACGCGCGAGAGCATTGTCGACGGCTGGATGCATACCGGCGATCTGGCGACGCTCGATAGCGAGGGCTACTGCAACATCGTCGGCCGTCTGAAGGATATGCTGATTCGCGGCGGAGAAAACATTTATCCGCGCGAGATCGAGGAGTTTCTGTTTCGCCACCCGAAGATTCAGAGCGTGCAGGTGTTTGGCGTGCCCGACGCGAAGTATGGCGAAGAGGTTTGCGCGTGGGTCGTGCTGCGCGCGGGCGAACATGCGACGGCCGAAGAGATCCAGCAGTTCTGCCAAGGGCAGATTGCGCACTACAAGGTGCCGCGATATATCCGCTTCGTCGACGAATTGCCGATGACCGTAACCGGCAAGGTACAAAAATTCATTATGCGCGAGCGGATGATCGGCGAATTGAAGCTGAGCGTAGACAAGACCGCGTGATGCCTCACGAGCACTCGTGATACAGGATTCGAATAGGGAAGGAAACGCGGGTTGCGTGAGAGGTTTCGTCTCGCGCAAACGTTTGGGAAGACGAAAAAAAAGCGGGCCTGGAGCCCGCTAAAAACCACACGCTACGGGGTTAGCGCGAGGAGACCAAAGATGGGACCGGCTATCACGGCGACCCTGTGCCGATTACGGCCCCAACAGGGATGCCCCTTCACAGGGCTTCGGCAAAGCCGACCGGCAAGTGCATCGTATCCGCTCACACCACGCACCCAGCCACATCCGTGTTGAAACCGTTGAGGGCATTGTGGGCGAATTAACTTATGAGCGCGGTAACAAAGTGTTTCAGGTTGTAACGCCCGCCAGATAAGGCGCTGCGGGATTTATTGCCAAAATAAATCGTTTCAAACGTAGTATTTACCGATGACTGCCGCGCAATTTCATACGCATGATTGATGCCATTCGCGACGCATATCGCCGCATAAACTATTCGGTCGATTGCGCATGAAGTAGTTGCATATGCATCTTTTGCACGGCGAGTTCCCCGTATTACAAGAGCTTGGTCCGCCCCGGAAAATTCATCTGGTGAAATGCACGGTACGTGCTGCGTCGCAAAACTTTTATTTCCGATTCCTCGCGTAGAAAACAGGGGCGGATTGAGCATCTTGTGACGCTGCGGCCATGGCTTGGATACGCTCAGAAACGTCGTGGCTCGTTACACGATCGTCTCCTTGCGAAACGAAACCGTCTTATGAGACTGGCTGCCTGCCCGAGCAAGAGCAGTTCACGACAGGCGGCCCGAAACAGCACACACAAAAACACGGGTAAATGGCGGCCTTACTTCAGCCACTTATCCGAAATAGCCTGATATTCGCCCGTTGCGCGCGCGAGATGCAGCCACTGGTCGACATACTGTTGGAACGCCACGTCGCCGCGCGGCAGCAGCCACGCCTTCTCGCCGTACTGGAACGGCTTGTCGGGGTGCACCGAGCACAGACCCGGATTCAGCTTCTGCTGCAACAGCGTCTCCGAGGCATCGGTCACCATCACGTCGGCTTTTCCGGCGAGGATCTGCTTGAAGATCGTCACGTTGTCCGGATAAACGGTCACGTTCGCATGCGGAAAGTATTGCTTTGCGAACTTCTCGTTCGTGCCGCCTGGATTGACGATCACCCGCGTGGCCGGCTGGTCGATCTGCGCGACGGTCTGGTATTTGTTGACGTCGTCGCAGCGGACGATCGGCGTCTTGCCGTCGATCATGTACGCCTGCGTGAAAAACGCATGCTTTTGCCGCTCGAGCGTCGGCGAAACGCCACCGATACCGATATCGCATTTCGCGACGAAGTCGGTCATCAGGTTCGACCACGACGTCTTGACGAACTCTACCTTCACGCCGAGCGACCTGGCGAGCGACTCCGCCATGTCGATGTCGATGCCTTCGAACTGCCCATCCCCCTTGTAGAACGAGTACGGCTTGTAGTCGCCGGTCGTACAGGCGCGCAGCGTGCCGCGGCTCATGATGTCGTCGAGCCGGGAAGGCGCGGTGGCGGTCTGCGCGCTGGCCACGCCCACCTGCATCAAGACGCCGGCGAGCGCGCCGAGCATTGCGAGAGCTGCCTTGTTCATCGAGTCTCCTTGTCGTGTGTAATTGGCTGGTAAGGCTGACGGATAGTAGCCCGCCAACGCGAGCTTGAACATCGGCCGTTCAGCCAGGTCCAGCCGGGCCGACAATGACAGCCTGCCGCGAATCGCCCGCCACGCGCGCCTTTGCCACGGCCGCAACCCCAAAGAGCGGGCTTTATGAGCCGCGAGCGCAACAGTTATTGGTCCGATCACGCGTAATGCGGCGAGCCGGGTCCGGTAAAATGCCGCCTTGCCTTCAGCTTTCTGGTCGTACGCAACGTGGCCCATCAACTTCTGAACGACACTTTCCTGCGCGCGCTGCTGCGCCAGCCAACCGACTACACGCCGATCTGGCTGATGCGCCAGGCGGGCCGCTATCTGCCCGAATACAACGCCACGCGCGGCCGCGCGGGCAGTTTCCTCGGGCTCGCGAAGAGCCCGGCCTATGCGACGGAAGTCACGCTGCAGCCGCTCGACCGCTATCCGCTCGACGCCGCCATCCTGTTTTCCGACATCCTGACCGTGCCCGACGCGATGGGGCTGGGTCTCGAGTTCGTCAACGGCGAGGGGCCAAAATTTGCCCACCCGGTGCGCACCGAAGACGATGTCGCACGGCTTGCCGTGCCGGACATCGATGCGACGCTGCGCTACGTGACCGACGCCGTGCGCGAAATCCGCGTGGCGCTCAACGATGCGCAAGGCCGTCAGCGCGTGCCGCTGATCGGCTTCTCCGGCAGCCCGTGGACGCTCGCGTGCTACATGGTCGAAGGCGGCGGCTCGGCGGATTTCCGCACCGTCAAGTCGATGCTCTACGCGCGTCCCGATCTGCTGCACCGGATTCTCGACGTCAACGCGCGCTCGGTTGCGGCATACCTGAACGCGCAGATCGAAGCTGGCGCACAGGCCGTGATGATTTTCGACACGTGGGGCGGCACGCTCGCAGACAGCATTTATCAGCGGTTTTCGTTGCACTACATCGAACAGGTGGTGAGCCAGCTCAAGCGCGAGCATGACGGCGAGAAGATTCCCGTGATCGCGTTCACGAAAGGCGGTGGCCTGTGGCTCGAAGACATCGCCGCAAGCGGCGTCGACGCGGTCGGCCTCGACTGGACCGTCAACCTCGGCAAGGCGCGCGAGCGCGTCGGCGGCAAGGTCGCGCTTCAGGGCAATATCGACCCGTCCGTGCTGTTTGCGCCGCCTTCCGCGATTCGTAGGGAAGCGCGCGCGGTGCTCGACAGCTTCGGCAATCATCCGGGGCACGTTTTCAATCTCGGACACGGCATTTCGCAGTTCACGCCGCCGGAGCACGTCGCCGAACTGGTCGACGAAGTGCATCGCCATAGCCGCGCGATTCGAAGCGGTGCGCATACGCCGGCGTAATGCCGTCACCGACGCTGATTTTGTTGCGATGCAGCGAAGTGGGCTCTCGGCCTAAGGACGAATGTGCGGCGCAGAGGCCGTCAGATGGCGGTCTTGTGATTGTCAAGACTTGACTTATGCACATTCGTCACGCTGCGGCGCGGTAGAGGCTTTAATCGTGCCCCACCCCTTGCAATTTGCCGGCGCATTTGATCTAAGCCTTGTCTGGTAAGGGTTTGCGGGGAATCCGGCAAAATGTGCGCAACCCCACAGAAGGCCGTCGCGACGCCATTTCCGGCCCATCGGAGTGAAGTTCTTAACAAAGTTATCCACAGGGCAGCGAGTCGAGTGCAATTATTCAGCCGAATCCAAAACTTAGCGGCGAAATTGAAGTTTTACTTTAACTTCGACGGCCTCGCTTCGCGTCCAATTGACTCTGTGGTGTGGCTTGCGTCCGTGCAATGTTTTCGGCTTCCCTGCACCGCGTGAGCGACATGTTCGTCCGCGTCGCGCTCGACCATCCGCTGCCGACTCTGTTCGACTATCGCTGCGACACGCCGGAAGCGGCCGTGCCAGGCACGCTCGTTAGCGTGCCGTTCGGCAAGCGCCATGTGGTGGGGCTTGTCTGCGAAGTGACCGCTCACAGCGACGTGCCGGCCGAGCGTCTCAAGGCTGTGGATAAAGTCTGCGCCGCCTGTCCGCCAGTCTCGGCGCAATGGCTGGGGCTCGCCGCGTTCGCCGCGGATTACTACCAGCGCGGTCTCGGCGAAGTCGCATTGCCCGCGCTGCCGCAGGCTTTGCGCGATGCGTCACGCTGGTCGCGGCTGTTCGCGCCGGAAGAGCGCTATCGGCTGATGCCCGAGGGTCGCGCGGCCTTGCCCGATACCTTGCCGGCCCGCGCGACGGCGCTGCGAAAGCTCGCGCAGGCGCTTGCCGAAACCGACTTCCTGCTTGCCGCCGACGCCCGCGCGCTCCATCCCAAGGCGCTGGCCACGCTGGAGAGTTGGCTGGCGGCCGGTTGGGTCGCGCTCGACGTGATCGAAGCCGCGGCGGTGCCGGCGGCCACCTCAGCGGCGGACGTGCCCGCGCCCTCGCTTCCCACGCTGACGGACGAGCAGGCCGCTGCCGTCGAAGCGATCCGCGATGCGGACGGCTTCGCGCCGTTCCTGCTGCACGGCGTGACCGGCAGCGGTAAGACCGAGGTGTATCTGCGCGCGCTTGCTGAAATGCTGGCCGCGAAGCCCGACGCTCAGGCGCTCGTGCTCGTGCCGGAAATCAACTTGACGCCGCAGTTCGAGGCGGCTTTCCGCGCGCGCTTCGCCGCGCTCGACGGCACGGCGATCGTCACGCTGCACAGCGGTCTCGCGGAGGGCGAGCGCGCCCGCAACTGGTTCGCCGCGCACACGGGCCGCGCGCGCATCGTGCTCGGCACGCGCCTCGCGGTGCTCGCATCGCTGCCGCGGCTCGCGATCATCGTCGTCGACGAGGAGCACGATCCGGCCTACAAGCAGCAGGAAGGTTTGCGCTATTCGGCGCGCGATCTGGCGATCTACCGCGCGAAGCAACTCGGCGTGCCGGTCGTGCTCGGCTCGGCGACGCCGTCGCTCGAAAGCTGGTGGCAGGCCGACCAGGGGCGCTACAAGCGGCTCACGCTGTCGCGCCGCGCGGTCGCCGATGCCGTGCTGCCGACCGTGCGGCTCATCGATCTCGAAGACGAGCGCCGGCGCGGGCGTGCCTCGGTCGAAGGCCTGTCGGGACCGCTGATCGCGGCGCTGAAGACGCGCCTCGAGCGCGGCGAGCAAAGCCTCGTGTTCCTGAACCGCCGCGGCTACGCGCCGCAGCTCGCGTGCGACGCGTGCGGCTGGGTCGCCGGTTGTCCGCGTTGCAGCGCCTATGTCGTGCTGCACAAGCCCGAGCGCGCGCTGCGTTGTCACCACTGCGGCTGGGAAGCGCGCATTCCGCGCTCGTGTCCGGAGTGCGGCAACGTCGATATCGCGCCGCTCGGGCGCGGCACGCAGCGCGTCGAGGAAACGCTCGCGAGCGCGGTGCCGGGCGCCCGCGTGCTGCGTATCGACGCCGACAGCACGCGCCGCAAAGGCAGCGCGCAGGCGCTGTTCTCGGACGTTCACGCGGGCGAGGTCGACATTCTGGTCGGCACGCAGATGATCGCGAAGGGGCACGATTTTCAGCGCGTCTCGCTGGTCGGCGTGCTGAATGCCGATACCGCGCTTTTTTCCCACGACTTCCGCGCGAGCGAGCGCCTGTTCGCGCAGCTGATGCAGGTGAGCGGGCGCGCGGGCCGCGCCGGCTTGCCGGGCGAAGTGCTCGTGCAGACGCGTTATCCGCGTCACGCGCTGTATCACGCGCTGGGCCGTCACGATTACGTCGGTTTTGCCAACTCGACGCTCGCCGAACGGCGCGATGCTCACCTGCCGCCGTTCGTCTACCAGGCGCTGCTGCGCGCCGAAGGGCGCACGCTCGAGGCCGCGCTCGCGTTCCTGCAGCAGGCCGCCGCCGAACTTGTCCACATCCCCGCCGCCGAGCGGGTGACCGTCTACGATGCGGTGCCGCTCACGATCGTCAAGGTCATGCACGTGCATCGCGCGCAACTGCTGATCGAGAGCGCTTCGCGCGCCGCGCTGCAGGCGACGCTGCGTGCGTGGCAACCGCTGCTACGCGGGCTCAAGGGTGTGCTGCGCTGGAATCTCGAAGTCGATCCGCTCGACATCTGACGCTCGCGGCTGGATCGCTGCGGCGTCGCACCGGCGAGTTGCCGTCATGTGGAGAGCCGGGAGGCGCTCGAACTGCGCATTCCGGGATTCGTCGTCGTCAGCTCGGGTTTGGGCGGGAGCGCTTCCGGTGGCGGGGCGTGCCGCCCGCCTGACCCGCTCGGGTCGCCGCGCAATGTCGGCACCTGGTTCGACGCGCCTGTCGTACAACTGATGCAATCGGCATGGCCGTGCGCCGCGTCGATCCAGACGCCCCGCAAGACGTCGTTTTCTTGCCACTTCGCGTGGGCCGTCGCGCCCGCATGCTCAATCGTTCAAGGCGGTCCGCGTCGTGTTGCTCGCCGATGCGCGCGAGGCCGCCTGTGTCTGATTCTCATCCTCTTCCTGCCTGTTCGGGCGCCCGGTCGCGCCTCGAATGAAGAGCACCGCACAGGTCGCACACAGCGCCCAGATGCCCAGTATCACCCACCACTTTTCCATCTCACTGCCCTCGAAGGCCCCGTTTGTCTTCTTTGCGTGCCCGCAAACCGCAGGTTTGGGGCCGCCCGTCACCGTATCTCTATATATCGGCGCGTGCAGTCGTTTGATAAGGCTAATTGCGAAAAGAATCACGCCAGGGAAAATACCGATCGCAACCACGCTGGCCCGAATTCGCCCCTTTGGCCGGAAACTCAAGCCGCATAAGGCTTAGAGAAGGGTGCAACCGCAATCGAGGGTTGGTTGCACCTTTTTATTGGGAGGCGTACGATTCGCCGAACATTTAGTCTTTTGCCGGGCTCGCACCTGGTACTGAAGAAGGAAACATGGCTAGCACCACCCTTGGCGTTAAGGTCGACGACCTCCTGCGTTCCCGGCTCAAAGATGCCGCGACCCGTCTCGAACGCACCCCGCACTGGTTGATCAAACAGGCAATCTTCGCCTATCTCGAAAAAATCGAGCACGGTCAGCTGCCCGCCGAACTGTCGGGCGCGACAGGCTCGGCCGATCTCGCCGACGGCTCCGCGGTCGAGAGCGAGGAAGACGGCGCATCGCATCCGTTCCTCGATTTCGCGCAGAACGTGCAACCGCAATCGGTGCTGCGCGCGGCGATCACGGCCGCGTATCGCCGCCCCGAGCCGGAGTGCGTGCCGTTCCTGCTTGGCCAGGCACGTCTGCCGGCCAATCTCGCGGGCGACGTGCAGGCGCTGGCCGGCAAGCTGGTCGAAACGCTGCGCTCGAAGAGCAAGGGCGGCGGCGTCGAAGGGCTGATCCACGAATTCTCGCTGTCGAGCCAGGAAGGCGTGGCGTTGATGTGTCTCGCCGAAGCGCTGCTGCGCATCCCCGACCGCGCGACGCGCGATGCGCTGATCCGCGACAAGATCAGCAAGGGCGACTGGAAATCACACGTCGGCCAGGCGCCGTCGCTGTTCGTCAACGCGGCGACCTGGGGCCTCATGCTCACGGGCAAGCTCGTGACGACCAATAGCGAGACGAGCCTGTCGTCGGCGCTCACGCGTCTGATCGGCAAGGGCGGCGAGCCGCTGATCCGCAAGGGCGTCGACATGGCGATGCGCCTGATGGGCGAGCAGTTCGTGACCGGCGAGAACATCTCCGAAGCGCTCGCGAACAGCCGCAAATACGAAGCGCGCGGTTTCCGCTACTCGTACGACATGCTCGGCGAGGCGGCCACCACCGAGGCCGACGCGCAGCGCTACTACGCGTCGTACGAGCAGGCGATCCACGCGATCGGCAAGGCGGCCGGCGGGCGCGGCATCTATGAAGGCCCGGGCATCTCGATCAAGCTCTCGGCGCTGCATCCGCGCTACTCGCGCTCGCAGCAGGAGCGCACGATGGGCGAACTGCTGCCGCGCGTGCGCTCGCTCGCGATCCTCGCGCGCCGCTACGACATCGGCCTGAACATCGACGCCGAAGAGGCCGACCGCCTCGAACTGTCGCTCGACCTGCTCGAAGCACTGTGTTTCGATCCGGAACTGGCCGGCTGGAACGGCATCGGCTTCGTGGTGCAGGCGTACCAGAAGCGCTGCCCGTTCGTGATCGACTACCTGGTCGATCTCGCGCGCCGCAGCCGTCACCGCATCATGGTGCGGCTCGTGAAGGGCGCGTACTGGGACACCGAAATCAAGCGCGCCCAGGTGGACGGCCTCGAAGGCTATCCGGTCTACACGCGCAAGGTCTACACCGACGTGTCGTACCTTGCGTGCGCGAAGAAGCTGCTGGGCGCGCCCGATGCGGTCTATCCGCAGTTCGCGACGCACAACGCGCACACGCTCTCGGCGATCTACTACCTCGCCGGCAACAACTACTACCCCGGCCAGTACGAGTTCCAGTGCCTGCACGGCATGGGCGAGCCGCTCTACGAAGAGGTCACGGGCCGCGACAAGCTGAACCGTCCGTGCCGCGTGTACGCGCCGGTCGGCACGCATGAGACGCTGCTCGCGTACCTCGTGCGCCGTCTGCTCGAAAACGGCGCGAACACGTCGTTCGTGAACCGTATCGCCGACGAAAGCGTCGCGATCAAGGACCTGATCGCTGATCCGGTCGAGGAAGCCTCGAAGATCGCGCCGCTCGGCGCGCCGCACGCGAAGATTCCGCTGCCGCGCAACCTGTACGGCGCCGAGCGCTTCAATTCGATGGGCCTCGATCTGTCGAACGAGCACCGGCTCGCGTCGCTGTCGTCGGCGCTGCTCGCGAGCGCGCATCATCCGTGGCGCGCCGCGCCGATGCTCGAAGACAACGACGGCGCCGGCGGCACCGCGCGCGACGTGCGTAACCCGGCCGACCAGCGCGATCTCGTCGGCACGGTCGTCGAAGCGAGCGCCGAACACGTGAGCGCCGCGCTCGCGCATGCGGTTGCCGCCGCGCCGATCTGGCAGGCAACGCCGGTCGAAGCGCGCGCCGACTGCCTCGCGCGGGCCGCCGATCTGCTCGAAGCGCAGATGCACACGCTGATGGGCCTCGTGGTGCGCGAAGCGGGCAAGTCGCTGCCGAACGCGGTCGCGGAAATTCGCGAGGCGATCGACTTCCTGCGCTACTACTCGACGCAGATCCGCAGCGAGTTCTCGAACGATACGCATCGCCCGCTCGGTCCGGTGGTCTGCATCAGCCCGTGGAACTTCCCGCTCGCGATCTTCATGGGCCAGGTGGCTGCCGCGCTTGCGGCCGGCAACACGGTGCTCGCGAAGCCGGCCGAACAGACGCCGCTGATCGCCGCGCAGGCGGTGCGAATCCTGCGCGAAGCCGGCGTGCCGGCGGGTGCGGTGCAACTGCTGCCGGGCGACGGCGAGACGGTCGGTGCCGCGCTGGTGGCCGATCCGCGCACGCGCGCCGTGATGTTCACGGGCTCGACCGAAGTCGCGCGCCTCATCAACAGGACGTTGTCGGGCCGCCTCGACCCGGACGGCAAGCCGATTCCGCTGATCGCCGAAACGGGCGGCCAGAACGCGATGATCGTCGATTCGTCGGCGCTCGCCGAGCAGGTGGTCGCGGACGTGCTGCAGTCGTCGTTCGACTCCGCCGGTCAACGGTGTTCGGCGCTGCGCGTTCTTTGTCTGCAGGAAGACGTCGCGGAGCGCACGCTCGAAATGCTGACGGGCGCGATGCGCGAGCTGGCGGTGGGCAATCCGGATCGCCTGTCGATCGACGTCGGCCCGGTGATCGACCTCGACGCGAAGCGCGGCATCGACGCGCACGTCGCGGCGATGCGCGACAAGGGCCGCAAGGTCGAGCAGTTGCCGTTGCCCGAGAGCACGGCGCAAGGAACGTTCGTGCCGCCGACGCTGATCGAGCTCGACAGCATCGACGAGCTGAAGCGCGAAGTGTTCGGCCCGGTGCTGCACGTCGTGCGCTATCGCCGCAGCCAGCTCGACAAGCTGCTCGAACAGATCCGCGCGACCGGCTACGGCCTGACGCTCGGCATCCATACGCGGATCGACGAGACGATCGCCCATGTGATCGGCCGCGCGCACGTCGGCAACATCTACGTGAACCGCAACGTGATCGGCGCGGTGGTGGGCGTCCAGCCGTTCGGCGGCGAAGGCCTGTCGGGCACGGGGCCGAAGGCGGGCGGCGCGCTGTATCTGCAGCGTCTGCTGGCGACGCGCCCGGCCGGTCTGCCGAAGTCGCTCGCGCAGGCGCTCGTCGCGGAAGTACCGCGAACGGCGGAAAACGGCGACAATCCTGCCGCGGCACTGACCGTGCTGCGCGACTGGTTGATCGCCGAGCGCGAACCGCAGCTTGCCGCGCGCTGCGACGGTTATCTGTCGCATGTGCCGGCGGGCGCGACCGCGGTGCTCTCCGGGCCGACCGGCGAGCGCAATACGTACACGCTGGGCCCGCGCGGCACGGTGCTGTGCATCGCGTCGACCGCGAGCGGCGCGCGCGTGCAGTTGGCGGCGGCGCTGGCTACGGGAAATCGAGCCTTGTTTGAAGGCGCGGCAGGTGAACAATTAGTGGCGCAGCTGCCTGCATCGCTGAAGGCGCATGCAAGCGTGAAGAAGAACGCCGATGCGTCGTTCGACGCGGTGCTGTTCGAGGGCGACAGCGACGAGCTGCTCGCACTCGTGAAGGAAGTTGCGAAACGCGCGGGGCCGATCGTTTCGGTGCAGGGCGTCGCAGCCCGTGCGCTCGCGAGCGGGGACGAAGACTACGCGCTCGAGCGTCTGCTCACCGAGCGCTCGGTCAGCGTGAACACCGCGGCAGCGGGCGGCAATGCGAATTTGATGACGATCGGTTGAGCGAACCTCGGCGATTTCTTCAATAGAACGAAGCGGCACGGCGACCCCGAAACCGCTTCATCCACACCTGGTATCAAGGAGATGCTATGCAACACACAATGAAACAGCTGGCAGGCGCAGCTCTGGTTGCCGCAATGTCGCTGGCGGGGACAGCCAACGCTCAATCGACGGAAGACGTGAAGATCGGTTTCGCCGGTCCGATGACGGGTGCGCAGGCGCACTACGGCAAAGACTTCCAGAACGGCATCACGCTCGCGGTCGAAGAGTTCAACGCGACCAAGCCGATGATCGGCGGCAAGCAGGTTCGCATCGTGCTCGACTCCGCCGACGACCAGGCCGACCCGCGCACCGGCACGACGGTTGCGCAGAAGCTCGTGGATGACGGTATCAAGGGCATGCTCGGCCACTTCAACTCGGGCACGACGATCCCGGCTTCGCGCATCTACGCGAACGCGGGCATTCCGCAGATCGCGATGGCGACCGCGCCGGAATACACGCAACAGGGCTTCAAGACCACCTTCCGCATGATGACGTCGGACACGCAGCAGGGCTCGGTCGCCGGCGCGTTCGCGGTGAAGAACCTCGGCATGAAGAAGATCGCGATCGTCGACGATCGCACCGCTTACGGCCAGGGTCTGGCCGATCAGTTCGAGAAGGCGGCGAAGGCGGCGGGCGCGACGATCGTCGATCGTGAATATACGAACGACAAGGCCGTTGACTTCAAGTCGATCCTGACCAAGCTGAAGTCGACCAACCCGGACTTGATCTACTACGGCGGCGCGGACTCGCAAGCAGCACCGATGGTCAAGCAGATGAAGCAGCTCGGCGTGAAGGCGCCGCTGATGGGCGGCGAAATGGTCCACACGCCGACCTTCATCAAGCTCGCGGGCGACGCGGCGAACGGCACGGTGGCTTCGCTCGCCGGTCTGCCGCTCGACGAAATGCCGGGCGGCAAGGCCTACGTCGAGAAGTACAAGAAGCGCTTCAACGAAGACGTGCAGACGTACTCGCCGTACGCCTACGACGGCGCGATGGCGATGTTCGCCGCGATGAAGAGCGCGAACTCGACCGATCCGGCCAAGTATCTGCCGGTGCTCGCGAAGACCTCGATGCCGGCCGTGACGTCGGCCAACCTCGCATACGACGAACGCGGCGATCTGAAGAACGGCGGCATCACGCTGTACAAGGTCGTCGACGGCAAGTGGACGACGCTGCAAAGCGTGGGCGGCAAGTAAGTTTTTTGCCGGCTGCGGTTGATGGTGAAAAAACCCCGCTTCGGCGGGGTTTTTTATTGGCTATGCGGTCGAGGTGCTTTTAGAGTGTGCAGCCGTTCATTCCCCCCGCATCTTCCTCCCCTGCTCACGAATCATCTCCAGCGTCGCCGCAGGCGTGCTCGCCTCCTGCGGCATGCGAATCTCGATCACCGCCGGCAACTGCGATTCGATCGCGCGTTGCAATGCCGGCAGAAAATCTTCGGTACGCTCGACGGTCTCGCCATGCGCGCCGAACGAGCGCGCGAATGCCGCGAAGTCCGGGTTCGTGAGGCCGGTGCCATGCACGCGATGCGGATAGTGCCGCTCCTGATGCATGCGGATCGTGCCGAAGTGGCTGTTGTTGACGACGATGAACAGCACGCGCAGGTCGTACTGCATCGCCGTCGCGAGTTCCTGGGCCGCCATCATGAAGCAGCCGTCGCCGGCGAGCGCGACCACCGCGCGTTGCGGATACAGCGACTTCGCCGCGAGCGCCGCCGGCACGCCGTAGCCCATCGCGCCGCTCGTCGGCGCAAGCTGCGAGCGGAAGTGCCGATACGAGAAATGCCGATGCAGCCACGTCGCGTAATTGCCGGCGCCGTTCGTGAGGATCGCGTCATCGGGCAGGTGCGCGCGTAATTGCTGGATCACTTCGCCCATCTGCACGTCGCCGGGAATCGGCCGCGGCTTGCGCCATTCCAGATACGCGCGATGCGCTTCCGCGGCGGCGCCCGCCCAGGCGGGCGTGCCGGACGACGACGGCTTCAGCTCCGCCAGCATCGCGGCCAGCTCGGGCATGCCGGACACGATCGGCAGATCGGCCGCATACACACGCCCGAGTTCTTCTGCGCCCTGATGCACGTGCACGAGCGTCTGCTTCGTCTTCGGAATGTCGAGCAGCGTGTAGCCGTTCGTGGTGGCTTCGCCGAGACGCGGACCGAGCGCGAGCAGCACGTCGGCGTCGCGGATGCGCTGCGCGAGCGCGGGATTGATGCCGAGGCCGACGTCGCCCGCATAGTTCGGATGCTCGTTATCGAAGGTGTCCTGGAAGCGGAACGCGAGGCCGATCGGCAACTGCCAGTTTTCGATGAAACGGCGCAGGTCCGCGCAGGCGGCCGGCGTCCAGCCGCTGCCGCCCGCGATCACCATCGGCCGTTGCGCGCCGTCGAGCAACTGGCGCAGCGTCTCCATCTGCGCGGCGGACGGCGACGCCGCCACGCGCTGATAAGCGGGCGCGCCGGGCACCGCGTCGCATGCCTCGCTCAACACGTCTTCGGGCAACGACAGCACGACCGGTCCCGGCCGGCCCGAGGTGGCCGTGTGAAACGCGTGGCTCAGGTATTCGGGAATGCGCTTCGGGTCGTCGATCTGCGCGACCCACTTCGCCATCTGGCCGAACATGCGCCGATAGTCGATCTCCTGAAACGCCTCGCGTTCGAGATGCTCGCGTGCGCACTGGCCGATCAGCAGGATCATCGGCGTCGAGTCCTGAAACGCCGTGTGCACGCCGATCGATGCATGCGTCGCGCCCGGCCCGCGCGTAACGAGCGCGACACCGGGCCGGCCGGTCAGCTTGCCGACCGCTTCGGCCATGTTCGCGGCGGCCGCCTCGTGACGGCAGACGACCGTCTGGATGCGCGCGGTTTCGTCATGCAGCGAATCGAGCACGGCGAGGAAGCTTTCGCCGGGCACGCAAAATACGCGTTCGACGCCATGCGTGAGCAACGCATCGACGACGAGGCGCGCGCCGGTCGTGCGCGCGAGGGGGGAAACGGAAACGTTGGAAGCGGGAGCATTCGACAGCGACATGGCGAGGAAGCCTCCTGGCAGCGCGTGAGCGCAATGGAATGAGGCCGCACCGACGCAATGTGCGAGCGCAGCCGATGGGCGGTTCGACAGCTTACGCCGGGCGCGCGTGCGCTGTCACGGCGCGGCGGGAACGCGGCAGGCACCGCCGCGTTCAACACTCGACGATATTCACCGCCAGGCCGCCGCGCGACGTTTCCTTGTACTTGGTCTTCATGTCCGCGCCGGTTTCGCGCATCGTCTTGATGACCGAATCGAGCGATACGTAGTGGCTGCCGTCGCCGCGCAACGCCATGCGCGCCGCATTGACGGCTTTCACCGACGCCATCGCATTGCGCTCGATGCACGGAATCTGCACCATGCCGCCGACCGGATCGCAGGTGAGCCCGAGGTTGTGTTCCATGCCGATTTCGGCCGCATTCTCGACCTGCTGCGGCGTGCCGCCCATCACCGCGGCGAGTGCGCCGGCCGCCATCGAGCAGGCCACGCCCACTTCGCCCTGGCAGCCCACTTCCGCGCCCGAAATCGACGCGTTGAGCTTGTAGAGAATGCCGATCGCGGCGGCCGTCATCAGGAAGTCGATCACGCCCTGCTCGTTCGCGTTCGGCATGAAGCGCGTGTAGTAGTGCAGCACGGCCGGGATGATGCCGGCCGCGCCGTTGGTCGGCGCGGTGACGACGCGCCCGCCCGCGGCGTTCTCCTCGTTGACGGCGATCGCATAGAGGTTGATCCAGTCGACCATCGAGAGCGGATCCTGCAACGCGCGTTCGGGATGGCCCGTCAGCGCGCGATACAGCTGCGGCGCGCGCCGCTTCACCTGGAACGGACCGGGTAGATGGCCGTCGGCATCGGGATTGTTGATGCCGCAGCCGCGTGCGACGCATGCCTGCATCACGTCCCAGATTTTCAGCAGGCCCGCGCGCGTTTCTTCTTCGGTGTGCCAGGCGCGCTCGTTTTCCCGCATCAGTTGCGCGATGCTCTTGCCGCTCGACGCGCACAGCGCGAGCAACTCGTTGGCGGTGCGGAACGAATACGGCAATTGATCGACGGCGCTCAGCACCTTCGTGTTCGGCGCGCCGGCCGTCACCACGAAGCCGCCGCCGACCGACAGATAAGTCGATTCGCGCAGCGTCGCGCCTTGCGCGTCGAATGCGTGCAGTTTCAGGCCGTTCGGATGCTCGGGCAGCGCCTGACGATAGAACGCGATGTGCTCCTTCAGCACGAACGGCACGTCATGCGTGCCGAGCAGCGCGAGCTTGCGCGACACGCGCACCGCTTCGAGCCGCTGCGTGATCGTTTCCGGATTGACGGTGTCGGGCGCATCGCCCATCAGGCCGAGCATGACGCCGCGATCGGTGCCGTGCCCTTTGCCGGTCGCGCCGAGCGAGCCGTACAGCTCGGCTTTCACCGACGCGGTGGCGTCGAGCAGCCCGTCGCGCTCGAGTCCCTGGACGAACATCAGCGCCGCGCGCATCGGCCCGACGGTGTGCGAGCTGGACGGACCAATGCCGATTTTGAAGAGATCGAAGACGCTGACTGCCATGTACTGCTCCTGCTGCGTAGATAAATAGTTTAGCGCGCCGGCAGCGGCAAACACACGGCGAGCCACGCGGGCGGCGTCGGTGCGAGCTGCAGCGCGATGGGCGTAAAGCGCCCGTCGAGACGCGCCGCCAGGTGAAACAGTTCCGTCGCGCTTTTCGGGTCCCATGGGCCCGCGTAGCCGGGCAAGCCGGCCTCGCGACGTTTCGTGTCGAACGGAATGTTCGAATGCACGAATTCCTCATGCGTCTGGGTGCCCATGGCGAACGGCACGAGCCAGTTCAGCGCGGCGAGCAGCGTCGCGCCGTTCGCGCCCTTCTCCTGCAGCCAGTTGCGGTTGTGGCGGCGCGCGGCGAGCGCGGCCGTCACGAGCGGTTGCAGATCGTAGGCCACGTAGCGCAGCGCGTCGCGCTCGCCGAAATCGATCGTCGAGCCGTCCGGCGCGACGTTGTCGCCGATATGCTCGACGAACAGCCGTTGCGCGGCGTTGATCATCTTGCGATTGTCGAGCGTGAACGCGGCCATCGCGATCAGCTTGATGCGGTGGCTCTGCCAATTGTTGCGGAACGTGCCCGTAAGCGGCCGCGGCTGCGCGTCGATCTGCGCGATGTAGCCGCTCGCGAGTTTCGTCAGGAAGGCCATTGCCGCGTTGCGGGTTTTGACGGGCAGCGCGCTCGCGGTCATGTCGTACGCGAGGATCAGCCCTTCGAAATGCGTCTCGTCGATCGGATTGAAGCTCGGCTGATAGGTCGTGACCCAGGCATAGAGCAGACGGTCGACGAGCTTGAGGAAGCGGTCGTCGCTGGTTGCGCGCCACGCCAGCGCGGCGTCGCGCAGCAGGTCGAGGTCCTGTTCCGCTTCGACGCTCTGATCGTAGATGCCCTCGTGCGGCAACGTGCCCTCGGTGTGCAGTTTCGCGAGCGCATGCGGCTGCTCGTTCAGATGCGCCTGCACATTGCTGACGAGTGCCTTGACGCCGGGATCGGCATGGGTGCGCTCGCTGGTTTGCAGCGCGGGCGCCGCGCAGAAATTCATCGCGGCCTGTGCCTCGCGCAGCGGCAGCAGCGCGGCCGCGCCGGCCAGCAGCATGACGTAGGCGGCCCGCCACGAACGGGCGGCGGCGGCCCGGCTTTGCATCGATCGCACCTTTCGCGCCATGCGGAACTCCTCGTTAGGCTGATTCGGTGTGTGATGTTAGCCGTTTGCGGCCCTCAACGACAGGACTGCGCGTGGGCCGCGCCGCGTCCGCTCATGGACGCCGATGCCGACGCCGAGCAGGCTTCACCGCGTCGCGCCGCCTGCTCGCGCGTGCTATGCGCACGGCAGGCGGTGGGCGCGCGACTTACTCGTAATCCGCGATCGGCACGCACGAGCAGAACAGGTTGCGGTCGCCGTACACGTTGTCCGCGCGGCCGACCGGCGGCCAGTACTTCTTCGCGATCAGCGTCTTCAGCGGATAGGCAGCGGTTTCGCGCGCATACGCATGCTTCCAGTCGTCGGCGATCACGACCGCCGCCGTGTGCGGCGCGTGTTTGAGCGGATTGTCCTCGCGGTCCGAACGGCCTTCCTCGACCGCGCGGATTTCCTCGCGGATCGCGATCATCGCCTCGATGAAGCGATCGAGCTCTTCCTTCGACTCCGACTCGGTCGGCTCGACCATCAGCGTGCCCGGCACCGGGAAGCTCATGGTCGGCGCGTGGAAGCCGTAGTCGGCGAGGCGCTTGGCGACGTCGTCGACGGTGATGCCGCTCGTGTCCTTGATGGGACGCAGATCGAGAATGCACTCGTGCGCGACGAGGCCGCCGGGGCCCGAGTACAGCACCGGATAGTGCGGCGCGAGTTTGTTGGCGACATAGTTCGCGTTGAGAATCGCGGTTTCGGTCGCGGCGGTCAGGTTTTTCGCGCCCATCATCGCGATGTACATCCACGAGATTGGCAGGATCGAGGCCGAGCCGTACGGCGCGCCCGACACCGCGCCGATGCCTTGCGGCGCGCGTTCGTAACCGGAGGCAGTCTGGTTCGGCAGGAACTGCGCGAGGTGCGCGCCGACCGCGACCGGGCCGACGCCCGGACCGCCGCCGCCGTGCGGAATGCAGAAGGTCTTGTGCAGGTTCAGGTGCGAGACGTCGCCGCCGAACTGACCCGGCGCGCACAGGCCGACCATCGCGTTCATGTTCGCGCCGTCCACGTACACCTGGCCGCCGTGCGCATGCACGATCTCGCAGATTTCGCGCACGTTCGCCTCGAACACGCCGTGCGTCGACGGATACGTAATCATGATCGCGGCGAGCTTATCGGCGTGCTGCGCGGCTTTCTTCTTCAGGTCTTCGATATCGACGTTGCCCTGCGCGTCGCATGCCACGACCACGACCTGCATGCCGGCCATCTGCGCCGACGCCGGGTTCGTGCCGTGCGCCGAGGCGGGAATCAGGCAGACGTTGCGATGCGCTTCGCCGCGCGACGCGTGATATGCGTGGATGATGAGCAGACCCGCGTACTCGCCTTGCGAGCCCGCGTTCGGTTGCAGCGACACGGCCGCATAACCGGTGGCTGCGACCAGCATCTGTTCGAGCTGATCGATCATCTCGCGGTAGCCGACGGTTTGCTCGGCCGGCGCGAACGGGTGAATCTGACCGAACTCGGGCCACGTGACCGGCAGCATTTCCGAGGTCGCATTGAGCTTCATCGTGCAGGAGCCGAGCGGGATCATCGAGCGGTCGAGCGCGAGGTCCTTGTCCGACAGGCTGCGCAGATAGCGCAGCATTTCCGTTTCCGAATGATGACGGTTGAACACGTGGTGCGTGAGGTACGCGCTCGTGCGTTCGAGCGCGGCCGGCACCGACGCGGTGTTCGCCGCGGTCAGCGCCGAGTCGAGCGCGTCGACTTGCGGCACGTCCTTCGCTCCTGCGGCCTGTGCGAACACCGCGAGCAGATCGGCGAGATCGCCGCGCGTGGTGGTTTCGTCGACGGACACGCCGACTTGCGTGTCGCTGACGCGGCGCAGGTTGATGCGCTGCGCCTTCGCGGCGTCGTGCAGCGCTTGCGTACGCACGCCGCTGTTGAACGTGAGCGTGTCGAAGAAGGTCTCGTTCGCGAGCGTGTAGCCGAGTTGCTGCGCGCCTGCGGCGAGCAGCGCGGCGACGCGGTTCACGCGCAGCGCGATCGTCTTCAGGCCGCGCGGGCCGTGATAGACCGCATACATGCTCGCCATGATCGCGAGCAGCGCCTGCGCGGTACACACGTTCGAGGTCGCCTTCTCGCGGCGGATGTGCTGTTCGCGCGTTTGCAGCGCGAGACGCAGCGCGGGATTGCCTTGCGCGTCCACGGTCACGCCGACGAGGCGCCCCGGCATCTGCCGCTTGAATTCGTCGCGCACAGCGAGGTACGCGGCATGCGGGCCGCCGAAGCCGACCGGCACGCCGAAACGCTGCGTGTTGCCGACCGCCACGTCCGCGCCCCATTCGCCCGGCGGCGTGAGCAGCGTCAGCGCGAGCAGGTCGGCGGCGGCGACCACGTGGCCGCCCGCCGCGTGGATCGCTTCGGTCAGCGCGCGGTAGTCGCGCACGTCGCCGTTCACGCCCGGGTATTGCAGCAGCACGCCGAATGCGTTCGCATTCGCGGCTTCGGCGGCCGGGCCCACCTTTACTTCGATGCCGACCGGCGTCGCGCGCGTCTTCACGACTTCGATGGTTTGCGGCAGCACGTCGTCGGCGACGAAGAACACGTTCGACTTCGGCTTGCCGACGCGTTGCAGCAGCGTCATCGCTTCGGCGGCGGCGGTCGCTTCGTCGAGCAGCGACGCGTTCGAGATCGCGAGGCCGGTCAGGTCGGTGACCATCTGCTGGAAGTTCAGCAGCGCTTCCAGACGGCCTTGGGAAATTTCAGGCTGATACGGCGTGTACGCGGTGTACCACGCCGGATTTTCGAGCACGTTGCGCAGGATCACCGTCGGCGTATGGGCGTTGTAATAGCCCTGGCCGATGTAGGAGCGAAACACCTGGTTCCTGTCCGCGAGCTCGCGCAGCGCGGCGAGCGCCTCGGCTTCGCTCTTGGGCTGCGCGAAGGGGCCGAGCGGCAGCGCTTCGGTGCGGCGGATCGTCTGCGGGATGACGGCGTCGATCAATGCCGCGCGCGACGCGAAGCCGAGTGCTTCGAGCATCGCTTGCTGGTCGGCCGCATCCGGGCCGATATGCCGTTCGGCGAAGGCGTCGTGCACTTCGAGTGCGGCAAGCGAGAGAGGAGTGCGGTTCATCAGACGATCCGGGTGTTCGAGCTTCATGGGTGTTCCTGGTGGCGCGGCGCACGCCGTGTTGTGTGCGCCGCGCCGGACGGTTAAAACGGACTGCGAGTCAGGCGCCGATTCGGCGGGCGACTCAGGCGCCGATCGACTTCGCGTAGGCGTCGGCGTCGATCAGGCGGTCGAGTGCCGCGCCGTCGGCCGGCTTGATCTTGAAGAGCCAGCTGTCGTACGGCGCGCTGTTGACCGAGTCGGGCGAGTCGGCGACGGCCGTGTTCGCTTCGATGATCTCGCCCGCGACCGGCAAGTAGATGTCGGAAGCGGCCTTCACCGATTCGATGACGGCGACGGTGTCGCCGGCGTTCAAGCTTTTGCCCAGTTCCTGGACTTCGAAGAAGACGATGTCGCCGAGCGCTTCCTGCGCGTGGTCGGTGATGCCGACCGTCAGCGTGCCGTCCGCTTCGGTGCGGACCCATTCGTGCGATTCGGTGTATTTCAGATCGGCCGGGATGCTCATCGGATGCTCCTATGCGTGGTTCGGTAGTGACTTGAATGGGGGGCGTGCGCCGGCTGCTTAAACCGCCAGCACCTTGCCGTTGCGCACGAATGGCAGTTTTACCACGCTTGCGGGGCAGGCTTTGTCGCGAATCTGGACCTGCACGGTATCGCCCGGCTGCACGCCTTGCGGCACGCGCGCGAAGGCGATCGATTCCTGCATGGTCGGGGAAAACGTGCCGCTCGTGATTTCGCCTTCGCCGTGCGGCGTGACGACTTTCTGATGCGCGCGCAGCACGCCCGCGGCCTTGCCGTTTTCCTTCAGCAGGATCAGGCCGACAAACGCGGCGCGCGAGCCGTCGGCTTCGAGCCGGCTCTTGCCGACGAAGTCGCGCGGCGCGGCGAGGTCGACGGTCCAGGCGAGGCCGGCGTCGAGCGGCGAGACGGTGTCGTCCATGTCCTGACCGTACAGGTTCATGCCGGCTTCGAGGCGCAGCGTGTCGCGCGCGCCGAGACCGGCCGGGCGCACGCCCTGGGCGGCAAGCGCATTCCACAGCGCTTCGACGTGCGTGGCCGGCACGATGATCTCGAAGCCGTCTTCGCCGGTGTAGCCGGTGCGCGCGACGGTCAGTTCGCCGAACGGCGTGCCGTCGACGCGCGCGGCGTTGAACGGCTTCAGCGCTTCGGTGGCGGCGCGCGCGGCCGGCACGGTTTGCCAGGCTTTTTCGCGCGCGTTCGGGCCTTGCACTGCGACGATCGCGAGGTCGCGGCGCGGCGTGATGGCGAGGCCGAAGCCGCCTTCGGCATTGAGCTGGCCGAACCAGGCGAGGTCTTTGTCGGCGGTGCCGGCGTTGACGACCACGCGGAAGTGGTCTTCGCCGAAGTAATAGACGATCAGATCGTCGATCACGCCGCCTTGCGGGTTCAGCATGCAGGAGTAGAGCGCGCGGCCCGGCGTTTGCAGCTTCGCGACGTTGTTCGCGAGCGCGTATTCGAAGAACGCGCGCACGCGTTCGCCGGTGAAGTCGACCACGCACATGTGGGAGACGTCGAACATGCCGGCGTCGGTACGCACCGCGCGATGTTCCTCGATCTGCGAGCCGTAGTTGACGGGCATGTCCCAGCCGCCGAAGTCGACCATGCGGGCGTTGAGCGCGCGGTGAGCGGCGTGGAGCGGGGTGTGTTTGAGTTCGGTCATGGGGCCTCGGGCGTCTCGCGAAACAAAAAAGGCCATGCGGCGCAACGCCTCGCGGCCGTGTGCCTGCGAGCGTGATCCTGCATGACCCCTCTGTCCTCGATACCTGAGAGATTGCGCTGCCGCGGCCGGCTCGATGAGCCCGATTCGTCACGGTGAAACGCGCGCCCCTTCGGTGGGCAGCCTGCCTGCTGTGCACGATGTGCGACGCGGATGGCTACTGCCGCTCTCCAGAGTGCGAAAAAACCGCCGGAAGGCGGGTTTTTTCGACGCGGTCGGTCCTTTTGCCTGAGAGTTTGCGGGTGTGCCCCTTCGGCGGCGCGGCCTGCGATTTTTCGCTTGCCGGCGCGCTCTCCCGACGCGTGCGGCGAATTTACGCGACGGGCCGGGGCTTGTCAAATCAAGGCTCGTGACCGTGATGGCGACTGCGGCGGCGGCTTCGCGGCGCAAAAAAAGCGCGGGACGTGATGCTCGCGCTTTCGATTGCCACTGCTTCCGCTGCTACGCGGCTACCGGTTCATGACCGGTAGCCGGCGGCAGGTAACGGGCAGGCGACCGGCGCTGGCCCGGTTTGCCCGGCTGGCTGCCGGCGGCGCCTTCTCGCGTTTATTCGCCGATCGCGTGCGCCGCGTTGTCCAGCTCCTGATTCAACACGCGCTGCTCGTCTGCGGACAAACCGCCGCCGTGTTGCGCGGCCATGTCGTGCGCTTCCTGGCGGATCGTGTCCAGACGATGATGCAGCGCGCCACCTTGCGGCGGCGGGTAGTAGCCCTGGTTCACATGGGCGTCGATCCGGTGCGAGAGATTGTCGATCCGGCCATCGACCTGACGCAGGCGTTGATCCGCGATCTGCTGCGGGCTAGGACCAGGGTGCGGCGCGGGCGGAGGCGGCACCACGCAGGCGGCGAGGGAACTGAGCAGGGCGCATGCGGCCAGGGCTCGGATGGTACGAGGCATGGATTCTCCGTAGGTCGTTGTCGTGATTTGGGTGCTACTCCGCTAGCAACGGATGATGGCGGGTGCTCGCTGACCAGCCGGCGGGCAAATTTGTAACGTTATGTTCCTTTCTGGACTGTCAGCGAAGCCCGATCCGACGGGCTTCGCGACCCGATCCGCCACGCCGTTTGGGGTACACAAAACGGCGCGGCGCGCAGCCGGGCGCGTCAGCGCACGCGCTCGAACGGCAAGCGCACGCCCTGTTCGGAGCTGCGTTCCGCCAGTTCGACGAGCGTCATGACGTCGACCGCGTCCTGTGCGCTGACCGGGAACGCCACGCCGTTCTGGATCGCGTCGGCGAGCGCAATATAGAAGCCCACGTATTCGCCGTTGCGGGTCGGCCATTCGCGCTCGACTTCCTGGTCGCCTTCCAGCACGCGCAGCACGCCGGGCGTATTGCCGGCGCCGAAGCCTTCGTCGCCGGGACGCAGCCCCGCCTTCAGCTGATCTTCCTGCGTGTCGAGACAGTACTTCACGTAACTGCCGCGCGTTCCGTGGATGGCAAAGCGCGGGCCCGGCAGCGAGGTCAGCGCGCTCGCGTGCAGCACGACTTCGAACTCGCCGTAGCCGAGCTGGATATGCACGTAGTCGGGCGCGCTCGCGGCGTCGCGATGCGTGCGCACGGTTGCCGAGACCGTCTGCGGTGCGCCGAACAGCGCGAGTGCCTGGTCGATCAGATGCGGGCCGAGATCGAACAGCAGGCCGCCGCCGCGCGTGACGTCTTCGCGCCAGCGCTGACGCACGCCCGGGCGGAAGCGGTCGAAGTGCGATTCGTACTGCGTGACGCGGCCCAGTTCCACGCGCGCGAGCAGATCGCGCACGGTCAGGAAGTCGCCGTCCCAACGGCGGTTGTGAAAGGGCGCGAACAGCTTGCCGCGCGCGAGCGCGATATTGGCGAGCGTGTGGGCGTCGGCGGCGGACAGCGTGACCGGCTTGTCGACCACCACGTGCTTGCCGGCTTCTAGCGTGCGGCGCGCGAGGTCGAAGTGCGTGTCGTTGGGCGTCGCGATCACCACGCAGTCGATTTCGTCGAGCGCGAGCAGCGCGTCGAGGTCCGCGACGATCTTCGCGTGCGGATAGTCGGCCCGCGCGCGCTCGGGCTGCCCGGTCGCGATGGCGGCGACGCTCGCGCGCCCGCAATGTTCGATCACCGGTGCGTGAAACGTCGCGCCGGCGAAGCCGTAGCCCATCAATCCAATCTTCAGCGATGCGGACATGCGTGTCTTCCTGCAAAAACGGCGCGCCGCTTTGCCACCGCGGCGACGGCGCGCAACGTCCTCATTGTGGCATTTGTCGGATGGACTGGGGAGCCGCGGCGAGATTGCCGCGGCGGCGCGCGGCGGTAGTTCGCGAAGGCATCGATCGCGGATAACTGTCGTGGATAACCGTCGAGGTCAGCCGTCGGGTCAACCGTGTTAACATCGCTGCTCTCGCGCGAAGCGCGCCGCGCAGGACGCCGGTTGCAGGCGGCGGCGTCGCGCCGCGCAGCATCTCCTGGGGCCTTCGGCCGGCGTCTCGCGCCGCGGCGATTCTCGACAGCCCTCAACCGTATTACCCATCCACAGACGATGTCCGCAGGCCTGAACCCCGCCCAAAGTGAAGCGGTCCGTTATCTCGACGGCCCCTGTCTCGTGCTCGCTGGCGCGGGCAGCGGCAAGACGCGCGTGATTACGCAGAAAATCGCGCACCTGATCGAAGCGAAGGGCTTCGAGCCGCGCCACATCGCGGCCGTCACGTTCACGAACAAGGCGGCGGCGGAAATGCGCGAGCGCGTCGGCAAGCTGCTCGAAGGCAAGACGTTGACCACGCCCGGCAAGGAAGGCCGCAAGGTGCCCGTGAACCAGCTGACGGTGTGTACCTTCCACTCGCTCGGCGTGCAGATTCTGCGGCAGGAAGCGGAGCACGTCGGCCTGAAGCCGCAGTTCTCGATCATGGATTCCGACGACTGCTTCGGTATGATCCAGGAGCAGGTCGGCTCGACGGACAAGGGCTTCATCCGCAAGATCCAGTCGATCATCTCGTTGTGGAAGAACGGCCTCATCATGCCCGAGCAGGCGATCGCGACGGCCTCGACCGAGGACGAGCATCAGGCGGCGATCGTCTATCGCAACTACGTGGCGACGCTGCACGCGTACCAGGCGGTCGATTTCGACGATCTGATCCGCCTGCCCGCCGAGCTGTTCGCGAACAGCGAGCCGGTGCGCGACCGCTGGCAGAACAAGCTGCGCTATCTGCTGATCGACGAGTATCAGGACACCAACGCGTGCCAGTACGAACTCGTGAAGCTGCTCGCGGGCAAGCGTGCGGCGTTCACGGCGGTCGGCGACGACGATCAGGCGATCTACGGCTGGCGCGGCGCGACCCTCGAAAACCTCGGCCAGCTCGGCAAGGATTTCCCGAACCTGCATCTGATCAAGCTCGAACAGAACTACCGCTCGACGGTGCGCATCCTGACCGCCGCCAATAACGTGATCGCGAACAACCCGAAGCTGTTCGAGAAGAAGCTGTGGTCCGAGCACGGCATGGGCGACACGATCACCGTGACGGGCTGCAACGACGAGGAGCACGAGGCGGAGTCGGTGGTGTTTCGCCTGTCCGCGCACAAGTTCGAGCGGCGCACGAATTTCCGCGACTACGCGATCCTCTATCGCGGCAACTTCCAGGCGCGCATCTTCGAGCAGGTGCTGCGCCGCGAGCGGATTCCGTACGTGCTGTCGGGTGGCCAGTCGTTCTTCGACAAGGCCGAGATCAAGGACATCTGCGCGTATCTGCGACTGATCGCCAACGCGAACGACGACCCCGCGTTCATCCGCGCGATCACGACGCCGCGCCGCGGCGTCGGCAATACGACGCTCGAAGCGCTCGGCGCGTTCGCGGGGCAGGCGAAGGTGTCGCTGTTCGAGGCGGTTTATATGGGCGGCATCGAGGCGCGCCTGTCGCCGCGCCAGATCGAGCCGATGCGCGCGTTCTGCGACTTCATGCAGCGCCTGACCGAGCGCGCGGAAAAGGACGCGGCGGGCACGCTGCTCGATGAACTGATGGAGGCGATCCATTACGAGGCGTATCTGTACGACGCGTTCGACGAACGCCAGGCGCAGGCGAAGTGGCAGAACGTGCTCGAATTCATGGAGTGGCTCAAGCGCAAGGGCACGAAGGAAGAACCCGGGCACGGCAGCGAGAGCCAGGCGACCGGTTACGACAGCGCCGACGGCTTTGGCGACACCGGCAAGAACCTGCTCGGCCTGATCCAGACGGTCGCGCTGATGTCGATGCTCGAAGGCCGCGAGGAAGATCCCGATGCGGTGCGCCTGTCGACCGTGCATGCGTCGAAGGGGCTCGAGTATCCGCATGTGTTTCTGGTCGGCGTCGAGGAAGGCATCATGCCGCATCGCGGCGGCCCCGACGACGAACCGATCGACGACGCGCGCATCGAGGAAGAACGCCGCCTGATGTACGTCGCGATCACGCGCGCGCAGCGCAGCCTGCATCTGAACTGGTGCAAGAAGCGCAAGCGGGCGAGAGAGACGATCGTCTGCGAGCCGTCGCGCTTTATCAACGAAATGCTGCTCGACGATGCGCCGCCGCCGACGCCCGAGGAAGCGCCGATGTCGCCGAAGGATCGGCTCGCGAGTTTGAAGGCGTTGTTGCAGAAGGCTTGAGCGGGTGTTGGCGGTGTGGTCCGCTGCCTGCTGCTTCGGCGATTGGGTGATTGGGCGGTTTTTCCGGCGATGGCGCCGGATGCGTGTGAGTTACTCCACCTGCCTTCGTTATTGGCGGTTTTCCGGGGCGGCTCGTGTCGGAACGCGCAGCACATAAAAAATCCCTGCCGTGCGTTACCGCAAGGCAGGGATTTTTCGTTTCGCGACTTGTGTATGCCGCCAGCGACGCGCTTTGCCAGGCGTTTACTTCGCCGCGCTGACCATATAGTCCACGGCGGCTTTCACGTCCGCATCCGACGCGTTCGAGCCGCCCTTCGGCGGCATCGCACCCTTGCCGTGCAGCGCGTAGTTGTAGACGGTGTCCATCGGGTCCTTGAGACGCGGCGCCCACGCTTCCTTGTCGCCGAATTTCGGTGCGTTCAGCACGCCGGCTGCGTGACAGGCCTGGCAAACGGCCTGATACAGCGCCTTGCCGGCCTGCGAGGCGTCCGCGCTTTGCGCGCCGCCCGCTGCCGGGGCGGGCGTTTGCGGCACGTTGGCCATTGCCGCCATGGCCGCGGA